>NZ_BDHF01000174.1:0-2270 GCF_054786115.1 Treponema sp. R80B11-R83G3
CCCGTATGCGAAAAATTGAGGGGGTAATTTATCAGTATCTTAAATAAGGTCAAAAAAAGTAGTTCCGCTTCGCTCCACTACTTTTTTTTTCAAATCATTAAAGCCTGTATCTCGCAAAATGTCGCATAACAGCAGTCATAAAACCCGTGTGAGATAGTCGTAATATCCCCACCCGCCAGCGAAACCCACAAGAGGAGAGTAATACGGTGGCTTTGTGGCGGCGGAATTTTATTGTCCCCCCCCTGCCGCCGAGCTACCCCCCCTATTTTAATAGGGAAACTTTTGCGCCTTCCGCCTGTCCACATGGCAAAAGACCCGAAAAAATCAAAAATGCCCGACCTCGATAAAATAATAAAAAGAAAAAGCATAAACCGCTAAAGCCATGTGGACAGGCTACAGGCGCAAAACTCACTATAAACCGGCTCAAAGGGGGGGAGGCAGCGTATTGCCGTTGGCAATACGCTGTAAGGAATAAAAAAAAGCAAACATCCATGTTTGCTTTTTTTTATGATACAGGCTAATCCTCACGCCCCGCCGCCACAAAGCCACAAAAAAGCGTAGTATCCCCGCCCGGCTTTTCGTATAACAAGAAGCGGAGCGAAGTATGCACACGGCTGACGTAAATAAAACAGCCTTCGCTATCCGCTAAAAGTTCCCAAAATCCGTAGTAAAAAATAAATCCCTATTGCCGCAAATCCGCTTGTCCGCTCCGCTCCCAAGCGGATATACGGCGAAAAAACCCGATAAAAAAAACAGCCCCTCTTGATTTTTTCAGAAATAAAAAACCAGACGCTTTTAAAAAATAATTCTTAACATAAGCCTGACAGCGAGACACGGTAAGACCCACCCACCTAGCGGTAGGTGGGCATTGGTAACGCAAAGGCATTTATTCGGTGAAACCCCTGCGCAGCCCCCTTCGGGGACAGCGCAGGGGCTATGATAGGTAAGGCGTTTATTCCGTAATGAGACAAACCGTAATGAAACATTTATCCGCTAAAACCGCTAATACTCCTTCACTTCGTTCAGTCGGATTAGCGGCAACAATCCCCGATGATAATATTGTTCCCTCTGATAATTTGCACACAGCCGCCGACAAAAAAGCCTCGGTAAAAAACTGCCAGAAAATGAAGCATTGAAAGTGTATCTATGCAGCATAAAAGGCGAATTTGCCACTTCTATATATATAATATATATTTATAAGTTTCCTTTTTTTTATTTAAGATACACAAATAAATAAAAATATAATAATAGGGAATAATAAAGAGTAACAAAGAGCAACAGGGAGTAAGAAAAAAAGTGTATGATAAACTCTTTTTAATCCTACAAAACCATACACCTAAATACACTTTCTTGCATTTTTTTCTCTTGGCAGCATGGAAGCCATTTTTATTGCAGGGGGCGTGTGCGTCTCTTAAAAAAGTCATAATTTTGTAATTGGAAATTTTATCAATGTAGTAAAAGATTTTTTGCTCTGTTTTTTACTTTTTATCGCTAACAAATAGCAATACAGAGCAACAAGGAGTAATACAAAAATAAAACAAATTATAATTCGTGTTTTCACTACCAAAAATTGAGGGGGCAGGGGGAACAATAAACCGCACCCGCAGGGTGTAGATGAAAAATTCAACACGTTCCAGCGCCGAACAGATTAAAACGATGAAAAAATGAGGCTTGCTTTAGCAAGCCGTCCGCGCTGCGGTCAAAGCGAGGTATTTATTAACTCTGAATAAATAAATAATAGCGTATCTTAAAATCCGCTTTCTACAAGTAATTAGGTAAAAGGTGCAATTTCCCTCCGAGTTACCGTAAGCTTCCAAAAGTAAGTAAAATAAGGATAAGGAGAAACGACTACGAAAAAGCCAAATATGCCACAAGCGCAAATCATGACTTTAGATGAAAAACTTATCTTTTCAGGTAAGACTGCTTACTGAATTATGGAAAACAGGGACAAAGAAGGGTATATCCGCCTTATGAAAATAGTTCCTATGTTTCCGTATTTGGCAAAAGTTATGAAAGAAAATTTGTTTCCTAATTATTTAATTAACGACGGTTGGAATTTATCTGAAGCAGAAGTTAAATTTGGATAAAACTGGTTTAATCGCTAACATTAACTATGCGGTATTACATATTGATTCTGGACGAAAAAAGTCTACCACTAGGGGTAAAGAACGAGAGAGGCGCATTAATTGTGTCACTTATAAAGTGAATAGGTAATTTACATTTCTTGCCTTAGTAAATCAATATATGCTATAATAACCCATGACCGAAAA
>NZ_BDHF01000175.1:0-1918 GCF_054786115.1 Treponema sp. R80B11-R83G3
ATTTTAGTCAAGCCTTATCTTTTCATGCTTTTTGGCATGGCTAAAATACTCCTGCGCGGCGAGGCGTTTGTTTTTGACGCTTGTACACGCGCCTTGTCCAAAAAAAGCCGTTGTATTATCGCCTTCCGCCATCCCGATGGAAGGGAACCTCAGCTTTTGGCGTGGTTTTTTCTTTATAAGCTGAAATCTCTTGCAGAGAAAAGCAAAATTCGCTTTGAGCGCGACCCGCACGCGATTTTTGTGTACGGCTATGAAGTAGTCCGCTGGGGCGGCGCTTTGGCGCGGATTTTTATGCCCAGATTGGGGGCGATACCGATACACCACACAAAAATTGATTCCAAGGGAATGGCGAGGATTTATAACACTATTGTTGACGGTCAGTACCCGATAGCCCTCGCTCCTGAAGGGCAAGTTTCCTATTCTATGGATTCCCTTCCCCGCCTTGAGCATGGCGCTATCCGTATAGGTTTTCAGGCTGTAAGCCAAATGGCAAGTAAAAACATGGATTGTCCGCTTGAGATACTTCCGTTGTCCATACATTACCGCTACGGGCGCGACGGTAAAACCGCGATGGAAAAACTTTTAAAAAAGATTGAAAAATTCTGCGGTTTTTCAAAGTGTGAGACTGCGCCTCTTTCATTCACCGAAAGGCTTAGCAAGTGCAGGGAATATATTCTACAGATTAATGAATCGCGCTATCACATAAAAAGCGACGCTTCCACTTTCGATAAACGTCTTGAGAGGGTAGTAAACGCCGCGCTGGAAACTTCGGAGCGGTTTCTTGGCTTTAAAAGTGAGGGCGATTTTTTTCAGAGACTGTACAAGGTACGCCATGACTGTTGGGACAGGATATTTCTGCCGGGAACTGACAGTCTTAAAAAGGTTCCGCTAGTCAAACGCTCCGTAATGGATCTTGGGGCAGGGGAGGCGTGGCACATTTCCCGTCATCAGGAACTCGCTGATTTTGGCTGGTATTTCCGTCATCCGCTCCCCACTGAGGAAACCGCCCTTCATCAAAAAATAGAGTACGTTCAAAATCTTTGGGATTTTGCCAACCGCACGATGGGCGGCGCCCTTTCCAGCAGGGTCAATATTCCCGTAAAAAAAGTAATCATAAAAGGCGCCCCAGTTATTAATTTAAGCGAGCGTCTTGGTCAGTATAAAGAAGATAAAAGAGCGGCGGTTGAGGGAGCGACAGAGGATTTGGAGAAGGCTTTTCTTAGGTGTATTGAAGAGATGAATAGCGAAAAATAATGAGAAATTTCCACTTGACAATGTTTTATACTTTTGTTATACTAATAATATGAAAACGGCAATTTCTTTACCCGATACGGTTTATTATGCGGCGGAAGAAACCGCTCAATATTTAGGAATATCAAGAAGCGCGTTATACCTCAATGCTTTGAAGGAATATCTTAAAAAAAATAACCGTAAAAACATCACTCAAAAATTAAATGAAGTTTACAATGATGACTATTATAAAGAATTTGAACCAATATCAAACGCCGCGCTTGAGAGCATAAGGGAATTAACTAAAAATGATACGTGGTGAAATTTGGTGGGCGGAATTTGGAATACCATACGGAAGTGAAGCCGGTTACACCCGCCCTGTATTAATAGTGCAGGATGACAGTTTTAATGAGAGCAATATAAGAACAGTTGTCGTATTGCCTATGACGACAAATTTACGTTTGATGGATGCCCCCGGCAATGTATTTGTTTCAAAGAAAGAATCAAAGATGGCGCGTGATTCTGTGATAATTTCCGCCCAATTATATGCGATAGACAGGGGAAGATTTAAAAAAAAAATATCAAAGGCTGGTAAAGAAATAATGAAACGGGTGGAATTAGGGATGAAGTTAGTTTTAGGAATGAACAGATAAAAAGGACTAAATCCACTTTTTACATAATATATGAT
>NZ_BDHF01000176.1:0-1884 GCF_054786115.1 Treponema sp. R80B11-R83G3
CTCTTATTCTTGTTGCAGCCATCATTTTAGTTGTAATGAATGGCACTCGCGGTCTTTCATTTGGTGGAGGAAAATCATCCAAAGATCACGAGTATATGATCAAGGAAGCAAACAAACGGCTTGCGCAAAACCCAAATGACCCGGAAGCCCTATTTATGTTAGCCACCGCTTATTTTGACGAGGAAAACTGGGAAAAAGCAATGCCGGTATATGAAAACCTGACAGAACAAATAACTTTAAATAAAAACATAAAAGGCATCGATAATTTTGAAGTTTTCCTACGGTACGGTCTTACGGCGAAAAAACTCAATATGCTGGAACAGGCCTACAAAGGCTTTTCTACGGCAAGAACCTTCAGGATGGATAATTTTGAAGTAAATTTTGAATTAGGTTCCCTTGAGTTTGAAAGAAAAAATTATGAAAAAGCAATTCAACTTTTACAGCAGGCGCGTATTCAGGACCCGGATAACCCAGCCGTTTTGCGCACTTTAGGACATTCTCTTTTCAGGATAAAAAAACCTAAAGAGGCGATGACCTTTATCCGCAAGGCAATAGACCTTGCGCCGGATGACAAGGAATCGCTTTATACTCTGGCGGAATGTTATCATGAAGCCAATCAGATTGAGCAGGCTCTCCGCATTTATAACCACTTGCGCGCAGACCCCAATATGGGGCCGACCTGCTGTCTCGCCGCGGGAAACATACATCTGGATACGAGACAGTACGAATTGGCAATTCAAGATTTTGAAATCGGTTTAAGGCATGCCAATATCAAACCCGAGACTTTAACTGAACTGCGTTACAGGCTTGCCACAACGCTGATCAAGATGAATGATATTGGCAAGGCGATTCCGTACTTAAAACAAATACAACGCGATAATCCTTCATACAAGGACGTAACCGCCCTGTTAGGCAAATATATCGAGCTAAACGCCAACCGCAACTTGCAGGCGTTCCTTATGGGCTCATCAGCGGACTTCATCGCCCTTTGCAGAAGAATTGTCATGACTTATTACAACAAGGCAAAAGTTAAAATTTTAAATATCGCGGTAAACAAAACCGAATGGGCTGATATTCTCGCCGAAATTGATACGACAAAATGGTCGGATGTAATAATGTTCCGCTTTATCAGAACTCAAGGTTCCATAGGAGAACTAATTGTCAGAGATTTTAATTCTCATTTAAAAGAAGTAAAAGCCGGCAAAGGAGTTTGCATCACTGTCGGCCAGTTCTCGGAAGAAGCCAAAAGGTACACGGAAGCCCGCCTTATCGACTTAATAGAAAAAGACAGGCTTCAGGCGATTCTTAATGCGCTGGACGCGAAAACTGCGGCGTTAAAGAAATAAAAGAGAGGCTAAAGATATAATCGCCTATTATATCTTTATTTAAAAAACGGTTCTCTTTAATGAGAGCCGTTTTTTATTTCTTACCGCACACTGTTAATCTATATACTGTTTACGAAGTTCCTCAAGAGAACGGACAACTTGCTTAGTGTTCCGTAAAAGACAGACAACAGAATGTTGCATTTTTAATTTTATTATTTAAAAGCATAAGTGCAAGTAATTATGGTAAAAATGAATGATTTACTATCTTTTTCTTCATATTTTCATATATTTGCCAAATAGGTATTTTGTAATATGTATTTTACAGAACACTAGGAAGCGGCACAGGCGGCTTTTTCGGTGTAGGATTTGATGAACTCTGACAACTCATCTTCGGGTCATTCGATATATATTGACAAAATTACAAATGACTAATATCATATGATGATAATCCCACTAAGTTATTGTAGTTTCTTATGATTTATCGAGTATTAGTTTAGGTAATGCGCTATATTGCGAAATTTATTAAGGAGATTTTTTGTATGAATAGACCTTTTAGTAT
>NZ_BDHF01000177.1:0-1878 GCF_054786115.1 Treponema sp. R80B11-R83G3
AGATGTAACCATCCGCTACTATGACCTTGAAGGGCGACTTGCGACAAAAAAAGAGTTGCTTAAAACTTTTCAAGCCTATCTTGGAAAAGCAAAAACTATCGAGGAAATTCTTTCGGTGGAAGCACGTATATCGGAGCTTCAATACGAAATCGAAGGAACGGGGATACAATTCCGTAACCTTGCCAATAATGTAGATTATGCAACAATTGACCTTAACCTTTTTGGACCTGTAACTTCATCTATGCAAAACCCGAATTTAACCTTAGGCGAGCGCGTAAAACAACTTTTCGGTAGCTTCGGCGATTTCCTGTCTGCGGTAGCGGTAATTTTAATCGGTATTGTCATTTACGGAATTCCTGTCATTTTGCTTCTTGGGTTACTCTTCCTGATTTTCTTCGGCAAAATCGGACTTGCCAAAAAACTGTGGAAACTGATTAAGTCTTAACGCAACTATCAGCATGAACACATCACTCTTGCGCCAATCAATTCACTCTTTCGCCGAAGCCACCTTTTCGCGCTCCGGCGGACCGGGTGGACAGAATGTAAACAAGGTCAACACAAAAGTAACATTAAAGTGGCGACTTCCCACCAGCGGTGAAAGTGAATCAGTGGGTCTTTCAGAAGCGGAACTGGATAGGGTAAAAACTCTACTTGCAAACCGCATTTCCGCAAACGGCGAAATAGTTATAACTTCGGATGAAGAACGCTCCCAAAAAGTCAATCTGGAAAGAGCATATTTCCGCATGAATACTCTGGTCGCTTCTGTGGCAAGGCTGCCCAAAAAACGAAAACCCACAAAGCCAAGCAAAGCCGCTAGAGAAAAACGACTTGAGTCAAAAAAGAAACAGGGGATTAAAAAAGCGGAACGGGCTAAAAAAGATGATTTGTAAAGAGTTCACACGAAGATCACAAAGAAACAAAGAACACAAAGGAATTCTTGGTGATTTTATCGCACTGTCGGTCACCTAAAGGTGACCTTGCTTTTATTGGGGACTTCGGCGTTTATTAGTGCTACGCTGTGTGGCATTCATGATCCACACGGCTACGCCGTGCGTTTATTTAGCGTCCTTTGTGTTCTTCGTGTGAAATTCTAGGGTAAATGTTTCACGTGAAACATTTTTAGGCTTACAGAACAAAAATCAACTTTACAACGTTTCCATTATCGGCTTTTGACTGTAGGACTAATTTGCTATCTTCTAGGCTCCACTGTTCTACATTTTGCATATAGTTATAAAAAGCCTGTTCTTGCAGTTTTTCCGGCTGAACTATTGGAGCCATCAAAGTCGATTTAATAACATCTATTTTAATGGCATTTCCATCCCCTAAAGTATATGGGGCGGAGTACTTATTTGGCGCACCTGTTCCGCTGACCATTTCGGCATCAAACTTCATTGTATAAACGCCGCCAACATTGTTCTTTTTTAGATCATTTCTATCGTAAAGAACAATCCTATTAAACGGTGTACCGTCAAGTTGAACTTCAATCAACTTCCAGTCTTTTCCGGTAACACTCGAGAAGGCCGATCCTTTGACTGTGGTTTGGCAACTCATTATCATTGCGAAAGCTACTAAAACTAATAATATTTGTCTTTTCATTTTCATCTCCTTTAATAAATAATACACCCTAATTTAAATTATTTCCACTACACTAATTCATCAACTTTGTCTGCGGCCTCGTCTTCTTTAACTATTCTATCCAGACCGATTACAAAGTCTGGCTTATCAATGCTAAGTATGCGCACACCCTGAGCGGCGCGTCCCATTATGCGAATATCGTCAACTTTTAGCTTTATCGACTTGCCCTGGCTTGTGATGCACATTATATCCTCGTTATCCAACACGTTTACACAACCGACAATTTCGCCTGTTTTTTCCGCT
>NZ_BDHF01000178.1:0-1865 GCF_054786115.1 Treponema sp. R80B11-R83G3
ATATAAATGAGGTCAAGGAATTATTTTATAGCATTAATATTGCTTTTTTGCATTTATTCAGTTTACGGGCAGGCTAAACCACGCTTGGGTATTTTGCCATTTACTGGTGGTACAGGCGGAGATGGGGAAACAATCGCTACTCTTCTTTCATTTCAAAGCGACATTCAAAATTCATTTACAATAGTTCCTCGTACCAATGCGGTTAATACGCTTATAGCTGAACAACAATTTCAATTATCTGGCTATACAGATACAGATACTATTGCTAGATTAGGTCGGTTGCTTAATGCCGATTTTGTTGTATCAGGTAATATTCTTCGTCTTGGAAATAGTAACTTAGTGATAACAACTATTGTAAATGTAGAGACTTTTGAATTACTTGTAGGAGATTATCGAGAATATCGTTCCATTGAAGAAGTTCGCAGTCTTTTACCAATAATATCCCAAAAAATGATTACAGCATCAAAGAAAAATAGTACCAGTTTACCAAAATTGGCAATCGCTCCTTTTAATATTGCAAGTGATGGTGTTGATGTCCGCGCCGCTGAAGCCCTTGCTCAGATACTTGCAATCGAAATTACCAATACTGGAAAATATGCTATATTACCCCGTACCACAACAATGCAAACAGCATTGAAGGAACTTGAATTTCAAATGAAGGGCTATACTGCTGAAGAGGGGGCTAAAGCACTTGGAAAAGCGACTAATGCTCAATACGTACTTTCAGCAGAAGTACGCAGTTTAGGTTCGCTAAATATGTTTACTGCTCAAATACTTAATGTAGAAGATGGTACGCTCTTGGCAGGTGATAGTCGTGATTACCGAATAATTGACGATGGAATAAAGTTAATACCGGAACTTGCAATACTCTTAACCGACAAAGCTAGTGCGTCATCTCGCATATCTGCTCTTGATCGTGAGCGGACTTTGTTTTCGTTATTTGGTGATCCGTCAAAACTTTGGAGTGTTGGGGTTTCAGCAGGCACATCATTTAATGACCCTTGGATTAGCGGTACATTACACGGAACAATTGCACCAATAAAATATTCATTTTTAGAAATAGGTTTTGAATATGGTCTTTTAAGTAACCTTGAAGGAGTAATTAACTATTATTCATTGTTTCCATATATCCATTATGCATTTTTCTTGCCATTTAATTCATCTACTACCAATAAGGGCATAAAAGGCGGTTGGTATATTGGTACTGGAGGCGGTTATGTGATAGCAGATTATCAAATTGACGATATGTCTTTTACTCACAATTCATTTGCAATGGATTTTATTACAGGATTCTTACTTTTTGATTTTCTTGATATATCCTATTCATTGCGTTCTAATTTTAAATGGGCTAGTAGTAAATTATCGTTAGGTTATTCATACAGGTTCAAAAAAGGAAGAAAGGATTTTATATGAAAAAATTAAATTGTATTAATTCAATATTATTAATGATCCTTACAATATTCGTATTTATTTCTTGTGACGGTCTCGGCGGATTTGAAGTACCATCTTATACTATTGTTTATTTAAGCAATGGGGGAAATGGGACAATGGAATCATCAAACCATGTTTATGGCATATCGCGTAGTTTGAATGTAAATGCTTTTACTCGTGAAGGTTATACCTTTGTTGGGTGGTCAGATTCATCATCAGGCAGGGTAAAATATGTTGATCAGCAAAATGTGAAAAATCTTACAAAAACAGCAGATGATACAATAATTTTGTATGCCCAATGGAAGGGCAATTCTTATACTGTAGTCTACGATGCTAATGGCGGCGTTGGAACAATGGAAAACTCGTATTTTGAATATGATGTGCTTCAGAATCTACGGCCTAACACTTTTACTAATAGTGGGTTTAATTTTGCA
>NZ_BDHF01000179.1:0-11983 GCF_054786115.1 Treponema sp. R80B11-R83G3
AGGCTTTGCAGAATATCGGCATAAGCGAAAAGGAAATAAACGAGAGGGGGCTTAATGTCCATGCGTGGCGGCATTTCTGCAATACGGAAATGTTAAAAGGCGGCTTGTCTGTCAAAAAAGTACAGGCTGTTATCGGGCATAAAACGGAAAAAATGACCGACCGTTATACCCATTTTGACCCTATGGATTTTGGCGAAGTAACGGAGATACAAAAAGCGTTGTTAAAAAAACCTGAAACATCGGGGAAAGAAATACCGCCTTTTACGCTTGTTAAAATGCCGAATGATGAAAAAGCCGAATTGAGTAAACAGGCTTCATAGATTTAAAATTATTCATTTTATGCCCCTGCCGATGATGGCGGGGGCATTTTTTTTTCAAAAACCCCAAAAGTTGCACTAAACAACAGTATCTATTCCGCTGTGGCTTGTCCATATTTTTAATAAGACACGAAAAGATTTTGACTTTTATTAATTTTGGGGGGGCGGCGTGGAAACGTATTTAACGATTGAGGAGCTTGCGAAGTATCTTAACTATTCGGAAAAAACGATTAGGAAATGGGTGCTGAACCGATTAATCCCTTTTCACAAAATAGGGAAAAATATCCGCTTTCGTCTTTCTGAAATTGAAAAATGGGTTGACGGCAATGGGGAGTTACAGGCGGGAGAGGAAAACGAAATTGACGAAAGCGGTTTGTTTAGCGATACGGAAAATGTCGATATGTCGCATAACGCATTGGAAGGACAGGGCGGCGATACTGCGGAGACAGGGGGCGAAGCATGACGGATTTTGAGAAGGTTATCGAGGAAGCGAAAGCGGAGGTTTTACCTTTTGAAAGTTGGGAACGTCTGAACGGAGAAAGTTCTGCGGCGTTTTCGGCGTTTTGCGCTTTTAGGGATTGCGGTGCTGATAGGAATATCCGCAAGGCTGTAGACGGCGTGGAAAAAGATGAGACTGTCAGAGCGAAGCGGTATAGGGTATGGCGCAACTGGTCTACCCAATTTCGTTGGCGTGAACGTGCGGCGGATTTTGACCGCTATGTTGAAAAATTAAAACAGACTGAATTAAGAAAAACGATTGAAGCCCAGGGCGAAAAGCACAGGGAAGTAACAGGAAAAATGTTAGACGTGGTTTCTAAAAAACTGGATACCATGAACCCTGCCGAATTAACGCAAGGGGCGGTATCTGAATGGGTGCAAACGGCGATTAAAGCGGAACGGGAAGCGGCGGGTTTAGTTTCAGCTAACGGCAAGCCTGAAGTTAAACAGGGTGAATTGAATTTTGTTTCTGATTTTCAAGGGCTGTAAATAAATGAGCAATGAGAAATGAGAAATGAGCAATGAGAAATGAGCATGGGAGAAAGTGGGGATAGATAACAAATGGCAAGGAGCGGAATACAGAGATATGAATACTAGCATAGTTTTTAAACCTACGGCTGTTCAGCGTAATGCTCTCGCTCTTTTGAAAAGCGGGGCAAAACATATTTTGTTGTTTGGCGGTTCACGTTCCGGCAAAACTACCGTGTTGGTTATGGCGATTATTTACCGTGCTTTGTTGTATGCCGGAAGCCGTCATCTTATTTGCCGTTTTAGGGCTAAAGACGCTAGGTCATCGGTGTTACGTGAAACATTGATACCGTGGCTTGATAACACGATTGGTAAAAGCGGTTACACATATTTAGCCCACGAAAGCATGATAACGCTAATTAACGGTTCAGAAATTTGGATTGGAGGTTTGGGGGATAAAGAGCAAGCAGATAAAATTCTCGGACACGAGTACTGCACGATTTATTTTAACGAAATTTCACAGTTGAGCTATGCCGCTGTTACTACCGCTTATTCTAGGCTGGCTATGCGCGTGAAGGGTTGCAGGAATTTATTTTTCTATGACTGCAATCCGGGTAGCCCTTTGCATTGGGCTTATAAAGTTTTTGTTTTAAAGTGTCAATTTCTTACTGGAGAGCCATTAGAGAAAAAAGAATTATATCAAACAATGTTGCTTAACCCCGAAGATAACAGGGAAAACCTGCCCGATGATTATATTTCTGATATTCTCGATGTTTTGCCTGAAAAACAAAAAGCTAGGTTTAGGGACGGCTTATGGGTTAAAGCTGAGGGTGTTATATACGAAAAGTTTGATGAAACAATGATTGTAAAGCCCGAAGATTTACCAAAAGAATTTGACCGACTGGCGGCAGGTCAAGATTTTGGTTTAAACATTACATTCGTTAAAATCGGTTGGCTTAACGGCGTGATTTTTGTTCTTGCCGATTACGGCGCTTTCAATATGACCACCTTATCTTTTAATGAGGAGCTGACGGCTCGTGGTTTGTTTGAAGGCGATTTATTTCCTGTCTACTGCGATCCTGCGGGTGGGGAACGCATACAGGAAATTACAGGGGGAGAAAAAGCTAATAATTCTGTGGACAGCGGAATTGATTATATAAACGCTAAGATTGAACGCCATCAATTTTATGTATGCGCTAGATGTACTGGAGTGCTTTCCGAAATTTGGGATTACTGCCGAGACGAAGGCGGGGAGATTGTCAAGGTAAACGACCATTACCTTGACGCTTTGCGTTATGCGATATTTACGGACATTCAGCAGGGGGTAATTTTTCAATGAGTTTTCTCGATAAATTACTGCCTAGCCAAAAGCGTAATAAAAACAGCCAAAAGAACAATAAAGCCTTAGAAGATACTAAAACAAATTCTTTTAATAATTCCTTGCCGTTTGATGATGATTTTAATATATTTAATACTGGATACCAGACAGAAAATAGCTACTCGCTCCATGCGTGGGTAAACATTGCCGTTAATATTCTCATTCGTAATATTGCTCGTGCTGATTTTTCAATTAAAAAGGGGGGCGAAGATGTTACTAGTGGTGCGGTATTCGATTTATTTCATAGCCCTAATCCCTTTTTAAGCCGATTTGACCTGTGGAAAGAAACTTCCGCATGGTGGTTTATTGAGGGTGAAGCCTTTTGGTGGTTCGGTCCCGATTATGCGGGTGGTTTACCTAAAGAAATTTATGTGCTTGACCCACGAAAAATGCGCCATGAGGGAGAATTATACGGAAGTTTTGATTTTGGTTTCCGTCATATCCCAAGACGTTGGTTTTACCATTGCGGTACAGATTTAATCCCCATTCTTTCTGATGAGATTATTCATTTTAGAGAATTTAATCCCTACAACTCCGTGCGTGGCGTTAATCCGCTTGTATCGTTGTCTCTTGAACTTGAACAGGATTATTTCGCCAATAAAGCAAATTCAAACCTGTTAAAAAATAACGCAATTCCGCAAGGCGTTTTAAAAACCGAACAATCTTTAAGACCAGAAGAAGCCGATCAACTTGAAAGGCGGTGGGAAAGCAAGTATGGAGCTACTAAGGGCGTGCGAAAGATTGCCGTGCTTGGCAAGGGAACGGAATTCAAACCTGTTACTTTCAGCCCTGATGTTATAAAACTTTTTGATTTAAAGCGTTGGAACTTATACACGATTTTGGCAAAGTACGGTATTCCTCCACGAGTTGCAAATATAGGCGATAAAACTACTTCACTTTCCGGCAAAGATACTGCAGAGCAACATTCAGCATTTTGGAAATACACGTTAATTCCAATTCTAAGGCAATTTGAACAAATTTTAGAAACTCAATTTTTTATCCGTTTTGGATTAAAAGAACGTGGCGTATTTGATTTATGGGATATACCAGAGTTACAAGAAAACGAAGATCAACAAAGCAAAAGAGACATTGCAGAAATAAACGCAGGATTAAAAACAATTAACGATGTTTTAAAGGAGCGTGGCAAGGAAGCGAAACCGTGGGGCGATATTTGGTATCGACCTCAAAATTTAGTCCCTGCCTCTTTATCGAACCAAAAGGAGATGAAGGGGTAAAAAATGAGGGGCGGTACGTTGGTTGTAAGCCGATCAATTTGTAATCACACATATTTTAAAAAACGCCTTGAAGATTTGGGCTTTAATGACGTATTTGTTACCGCCATAGAAAAAGACGGATTGAATGCTGTTATTAAAGAAATTAAACCTAAAATTATGATAGTGAGCAGTAAGTTTTATCAATCTGCTACTCCCTACATGATGGCTTTGGTAAAAAGAAAATTCAAAAAATTAAATATTGCTGCGGTTTCCATGTATGACTACCCTGCCGATCTTGCAATGAAATTTATTATTAACGGCGTTAATTCATATCTTAATTATTTTGAAGGTAAAGACCAGTTTTACAATGGGCTTGAAAAGTTGAGCGAAGGAAAAATTTTTGTTTCAGCTTCCGTACTGGAGAGAATGGAAAAAAGACGGGATATGCCGCCTCCCGCTCATAAACTGACTGAAAGGGAAACGGAAGTGCTAAGGCTTTTATGCAACGGGTTTACTTCTGTGGAAATTGCGGAGGAGCTTTGTGTTTCTAAAAGAACTGTGGAATTTCACAAGAAAGGTTTATTTAACAATTTGAGTACTAGAAATGAAAACGAGTTAATCAGGGTAGCCCTATATTTGGGGCTTATAAATGTTGATGAACTAAATTTTTATGGGCGCAATTTTGAATTGCCGCCAAAACCAAAAAAAAACTAATTTATTAGGAGGGTTAAATGATTATTAGAACTAAAAGCATGGCATTGGAGACAGCGGTTTCCATGACAACCGATGTGTTACTTGATTTCTTGGGTGTGAAAAAGGAAGCGGCGGGAATTCAGAAGATAACCGCTGACGTGGAATTGATAGCGTCTGTGCCATTTCACCTAACAACGGAAAAAGAAAACGATAAAGGTTTTGCGTGGACTTTATCAACTTATGATCTTGACAGGTTCGGCGAAAGGATTGATCCGCAAGGTTGGGATTTTAAGCGTTATCTGAATAATCCTGTCGTGGAATGGGCGCACCGATACGACATTCCGGCAATCGGAAAGATTGAAACGCTTTCTGCTGATGAGAATGGACTGCATGGCGTAGTTGTTTTTAATGACAAGGAATTTGACCATTTCGGGTGGTCGATTGGACAGCGTGTAAAGGCGGGAGTTATCAGGGCGGGTTCTGTCGGGTTCAGAATTTTAGAGGTTGAAATACCGTCTAAAGAGGATAGCAAAGACGGCACTACATTAATTTTTCGTAAACAGGAACTTTTAGAATTTTCTATTTGTAATGTCCCTGCTAATCCATACGCATTGGCAAAAAGTAATGAACAAGTAGCAATGAGCAAAGAGCAGAGAGCAGAGAGCAAAGAAGAAAACGGCAATACTGCGGATTTTTGGGGTGGGTTGTTTCATAAAACAGTTAGCAATGAGCAATGATTATCATTGCTAAAAATAAATTTACAGGAGTGTAATTATGGGAAAAGAAGAATTGCAAGCGATTAAAAAACAGTTATCCGCAATGAAGAAAATCGAGTTGACGGGGTTTACCAATACCGAAACCGCAACGGCGTATTTTCAGGAAAAAGAGGCAATCATCGAGGGGATTGTAAAAACTCTCGAAACGGTTACAACGCAAGAGACCGCCGAAGTGGAGGCTTTGAAAAGTACGGTAAAATCTTTGCGTGAAGAAATCAAAGGGCAAGCGAAAAACCCTAGAGAATTAACACGGCGGGAAATGCTGTATAATCTCGGCAAGGGAATTGCAGCGGCGTGGACTGGCAATCATAAAGTTTTGGCTGATTTGTCGTTTTCACCTAACATGAAATCAGATAACTGGACTAATCCTAAAGATGTTTCATGGGGCGAAAAAGGTTTTGTTATCAATAAGGCGGCACTCGGCGATCCTATGGGGAATATGTCAACTAACGAACAATACCTTATCAATCCAATTTATGAAACCGAGATAATGACCGAAGTGGCAAAAAAATCCGTGATGATGCCGCTTGTCCGTCATCGTCCGATGACAGGACCATCTATTTTTCTTCCCACAAGGGACAGGGGCGGCGTTCAATTAAATTGGCTTACAGCCTACGGGCAGAAAATCGAGGGGAGCAAGCCTAAAGGCGCGGAACGTGTTGAACTAAAAGCCTTTACTCTGGCAGGCTATATTCCGTGGTTTGACGAATTCGAGGAAGATGTGTTTGTCGATTTGGGGGCAATGTTCATAGATGAATTTATCGAAACTTACGGACAGGAATTTGACCGTCAATGTCTAACCGCTGATAATGATCCGTTCACTGGTGCGATAGAATGCGGTGATATTACCAAAGTGGCTATCGCAGGAAGTTCGATACAAGAATTAACGTGGAAGGATTTCAGGGACGCTGTTTACAAAGTTCCCGCCGAAGAAAGAAAAGACTGCTCGTGGTTTTTAAATGAAACTGTGTTAAACCACATAGCAAATATCGAGGATACAACAGGCAGACCGATTTGGCGCAGACCTACGGAAGCTATGCCGGGTCGGTTAGACTTGTATCCTTACCATGAGGTTAATATTCTTCCGCAAATTGCGGATATTGGAGAGAATGAAATATTTGCCATATTCATGAACCCTAGAAGAATACAGCATGGTAACAGGCGGGGTATCGAACTTAAAAAGTTTAACGGCACTACTGAAAGCCTAGAATACGGCGAATTGTTTTTGCGTTTCCGAAAACGAGACGGATTTTTAGTAACACGTCCGAAAGATAATATGGTTGTTTTGAAAACAAAGGCAAGCTAAAGGAAAAATCAAGCCGTCCGCTTTCCCCTGCGGGCGGTTTGTTATGTGTAAAGATATTTGACAAATACGGCGGTACGTTATATGAAATGTAAATTAACATTGGGGAGTTTATTTGACGGTATCGGCGGATTTCCGCTTGCCGCTGTCAGGGAAGGATTATTGCCAATTTGGGCAAGTGAAATTGCCCCTGTTCCTATAAGCATTACAAAAAAGCATTTTCCCGATATGCGGCACTTGGGAGATATAAGAAAAATAAACGGCGCGGAAATTGAGCCTGTAGACATTATTTCTTTCGGGTCTCCATGTCAGGATTTGAGCATATCGGGAAAAAGAGCGGGATTGAATGGGGAGCGGTCGGGGTTGTTTTTAGAGGCGTTACGTGTCATTAAGGAAATGAGAATTGCGACAAAAAGAAAATATCCAACTGGAATTGTTTGGGAAAATGTTACGGGAGTTTTCAGCTCAAACAAAGGTAGGGACTTCCAAACAATCATCGAGGAAATTACAAAGATTGCCATGCCGGGAATTTCAATTCCTCGACCTTCGGGAAAATTCAAATGGTTGGCTTCTGGCTTCGTTTTGGGAGATAACTTCTCGCTTGCATGGCGGACACTTGACGCTCAATACTGGGGTGTCGCCCAGCGTAGGCGTCGTATCTTCATTGTCGCAGATTTTACAAGTCAACGTGCCGCAGAAATATTATTTGAGCAAGAAAGCGAAAAAGGGAATTTTGAGAAGGGCAAAAAAGCGGGGGATTGCGTTGCCGGAAATGTTGAAAAAGGCTTTGAACAATACGCCATAGATATAGGTTACTCAACGGACAGAATTCAATTAAACGCTCAATCAGCGGTAACATTAAGAGCAAACGGAGGGGGCAATGGCGCTAATACTGGTCTGTACTGTTTACCTGTAAATTTCATCTGTCATGGGTTCGGCGATTATAAAAGCGGTAATGTCAGCAAAACTATTTTATCAAGAGATGATATTACTACCAGTGATTTAATAGTTTCGGGGTATGATGTTCGCAGATTAACACCTCTTGAATGTGAGAGGTTGCAGGGCTTCCCCGATGGTTGGACGGAATACGGAATTGACGGAAAGCGGATTTCAGATAACCAAAGATATAAGGCATTGGGGAATAGTGTAGCCATTCCATGCGTTCAATTTGTGTTATCGGGAATGAAAAAATAAAAAGCCGTCAAGCGGTCAATCTCACTATAGACGGCATTTTATCATTCTACAAAATACGGCATTGGGCAAGGTTTAGTTGAAAAATTATAGTGAATTTCTATAACCTTTTCTATCCTTTCATTCAATGTGTTGTCTCGTTCGATGTTTATTAACGCTAGATGTTCTTTGAACATAAAAGCGTCATCACCTTTTAAGACTATGTGAGTATTATTTTCTTTATTAAACAATAAATACTGGTCGGTCTCAATTTCGTAATAATAAGAAAAATATACTCCCTCAAATACTGATTGAAACATAATAACTCCTTAAAATAAATTTTCCCCCCACATAAGCGGGGGGCGGATTTTGTTAAGCGCTAAAGTGTTGTTCTATAAGACGTTTGGCGGTATAGATTGCATTTGTTGTTCTTTGACGTTGCCAAGCCTTTTCACTAGGAGACCATTTGAAACCATTTGATTTTAGTAGTTTTCTTTTTTCTGGTGCGGGTATGTCATCAAATAAAATTTGATCAAATTGCCTTAGAATTGGAATTAACGTGTATTTCCAAAATGCTGAATGTTGCTCTGCAGTATCTTTGCCGGAAAGTGAAGTAGTTTTATCGCCTATATTTGCAACTCGTGGAGGAATACCGTACTTTGCCAAAATCGTGTATAAGTTCCAACGCTTTAAATCAAAAAGTTTTATAACATCAGGGCTGAAAGTAACAGGTTTGAATTCCGTTCCCTTGCCAAGCACGGCAATCTTTCGCACGCCCTTAGTAGCTCCATACTTGCTTTCCCACCGCCTTTCAAGTTGATCGGCTTCTTCTGGTCTTAAAGATTGTTCGGTTTTTAAAACGCCTTGCGGAATTGCGTTATTTTTTAACAGGTTTGAATTTGCTTTATTGGCGAAATAATCCTGTTCAAGTTCAAGAGACAACGATACAAGCGGATTAACGCCACGCACGGAGTTGTAGGGATTAAATTCTCTAAAATGAATAATCTCATCAGAAAGAATGGGGATTAAATCTGTACCGCAATGGTAAAACCAACGTCTTGGGATATGACGGAAACCAAAATCAAAACTTCCGTATAATTCTCCCTCATGGCGCATTTTTCGTGGGTCAAGCACATAAATTTCTTTAGGTAAACCACCCGCATAATCGGGACCGAACCACCAAAAGGCTTCACCCTCAATAAACCACCATGCGGAAGTTTCTTTCCACAGGTCAAATCGGCTTAAAAAGGGATTAGGGCTATGAAATAAATCGAATACCGCACCACTAGTAACATCTTCGCCCCCCTTTTTAATTGAAAAATCAGCACGAGCAATATTACGAATGAGAATATTAACGGCAATGTTTACCCACGCATGGAGCGAGTAGCTATTTTCTGTCTGGTATCCAGTATTAAATATATTAAAATCATCATCAAACGGCAAGGAATTATTAAAAGAATTTGTTTTAGTATCTTCTAAGGCTTTATTGTTCTTTTGGCTGTTTTTATTACGCTTTTGGCTAGGCAGTAATTTATCGAGAAAACTCATTGAAAAATTACCCCCTGCTGAATGTCCGTAAATATCGCATAACGCAAAGCGTCAAGGTAATGGTCGTTTACCTTGACAATCTCCCCGCCTTCGTCTCGGCAGTAATCCCAAATTTCGGAAAGCACTCCAGTACATCTAGCGCATACATAAAATTGATGGCGTTCAATCTTAGCGTTTATATAATCAATTCCGCTGTCCACAGAATTATTAGCTTTTTCTCCCCCTGTAATTTCCTGTATGCGTTCCCCACCCGCAGGATCGCAGTAGACAGGAAATAAATCGCCTTCAAACAAACCACGAGCCGTCAGCTCCTCATTAAAAGATAAGGTGGTCATATTGAAAGCGCCGTAATCGGCAAGAACAAAAATCACGCCGTTAAGCCAACCGATTTTAACGAATGTAATGTTTAAACCAAAATCTTGACCTGCCGCCAGTCGGTCAAATTCTTTTGGTAAATCTTCGGGCTTTACAATCATTGTTTCATCAAACTTTTCGTATATAACACCCTCAGCTTTAACCCATAAGCCGTCCCTAAACCTAGCTTTTTGTTTTTCAGGCAAAACATCGAGAATATCAGAAATATAATCATCGGGCAGGTTTTCCCTGTTATCTTCGGGGTTAAGCAACATTGTTTGATATAATTCTTTTTTCTCTAATGGCTCTCCAGTAAGAAATTGACACTTTAAAACAAAAACTTTATAAGCCCAATGCAAAGGGCTACCCGGATTGCAGTCATAGAAAAATAAATTCCTGCAACCCTTCACGCGCATAGCCAGCCTAGAATAAGCGGTAGTAACAGCGGCATAGCTCAACTGTGAAATTTCGTTAAAATAAATCGTGCAGTACTCGTGTCCGAGAATTTTATCTGCTTGCTCTTTATCCCCCAAACCTCCAATCCAAATTTCTGAACCGTTAATTAGCGTTATCATGCTTTCGTGGGCTAAATATGTGTAACCGCTTTTACCAATCGTGTTATCAAGCCACGGTATCAATGTTTCACGTAACACCGATGACCTAGCGTCTTTAGCCCTAAAACGGCAAATAAGATGACGGCTTCCGGCATACAACAAAGCACGGTAAATAATCGCCATAACCAACACGGTAGTTTTGCCGGAACGTGAACCGCCAAACAACAAAATATGTTTTGCCCCGCTTTTCAAAAGAGCGAGAGCATTACGCTGAACAGCCGTAGGTTTAAAAACTATGCTAGTATTCATATCTCTGTATTCCGCTCCTTGCCATTTGTTATCTATCCCCACTTTCTCCCATGCTCATTTCTCATTGCTCATTTCTCATTTCTCATTGCTCATTTATTTACAGCCCTTGAAAATCAGAAACAAAATTCAATTCACCCTGTTTAACTTCAGGCTTGCCGTTAGCTGAAACTAAACCCGCCGCTTCCCGTTCCGCTTTAATCGCCGTTTGCACCCATTCAGATACCGCCCCTTGCGTTAATTCGGCAGGGTTCATGGTATCCAGTTTTTTAGAAACCACGTCTAACATTTTTCCTGTTACTTCCCTGTGCTTTTCGCCCTGGGCTTCAATCGTTTTTCTTAATTCAGTCTGTTTTAATTTTTCAACATAGCGGTCAAAATCCGCCGCACGTTCACGCCAACGAAATTGGGTAGACCAGTTGCGCCATACCCTATACCGCTTCGCTCTGACAGTCTCATCTTTTTCCACGCCGTCTACAGCCTTGCGGATATTCCTATCAGCACCGCAATCCCTAAAAGCGCAAAACGCCGAAAACGCCGCAGAACTTTCTCCGTTCAGACGTTCCCAACTTTCAAAAGGTAAAACCTCCGCTTTCGCTTCCTCGATAACCTTCTCAAAATCCGTCATGCTTCGCCCCCTGTCTCCGCAGTATCGCCGCCCTGTCCTTCCAATGCGTTATGCGACATATCGACATTTTCCGTATCGCTAAACAAACCGCTTTCGTCAATTTCGTTTTCCTCTCCCGCCTGTAACTCCCCATTGCCGTCAACCCATTTTTCAATTTCAGAAAGACGAAAGCGGATATTTTTCCCTATTTTGTGAAAAGGGATTAATCGGTTCAGCACCCATTTCCTAATCGTTTTTTCCGAATAGTTAAGATACTTCGCAAGCTCCTCAATCGTTAAATACGTTTCCACGCCGCCCCCCCAAAATTAATAAAAGTCAAAATCTTTTCGTGTCTTATTAAAAATATGGACAAGCCACAGCGGAATAGATACTGTTGTTTAGTGCAACTTTTGGGGTTTTTGAAAAAAAAATGCCCCCGCCATCATCGGCAGGGGCATAAAATGAATAATTTTAAATCTATGAAGCCTGTTTACTCAATTCGGCTTTTTCATCATTCGGCATTTTAACAAGCGTAAAAGGCGGTATTTCTTTCCCCGATGTTTCAGGTTTTTTTAACAACGCTTTTTGTATCTCCGTTACTTCGCCAAAATCCATAGGGTCAAAATGGGTATAACGGTCGGTCATTTTTTCCGTTTTATGCCCGATAACAGCCTGTACTTTTTTGACAGACAAGCCGCCTTTTAACATTTCCGTATTGCAGAAATGCCGCCACGCATGGACATTAAGCCCCCTCTCGTTTATTTCCTTTTCGCTTATGCCGATATTCTGCAAAGCCT
>NZ_BDHF01000180.1:0-1829 GCF_054786115.1 Treponema sp. R80B11-R83G3
GTATACGCACTTACTAAAAGTCTTGAAAGAGTCCAGGGCATTGACGGACAAAAATCTTGAGCGAATTCGGGCGGCAAATAAGGTGAGAGAACGGAAATATGCTCTAATTGATAAAAGTCCGATGATTACGGAGTTGGACGGATTGGTTATTGAGATGATAGGGAGAATACTGTATAAATGAATTTACTGTGGTGATTTAGAGGTATCCTATTTTTTGTGTAAATAGGAATGGGAAAAAAATGACGTTTTCATTTATACAAAAAACAGGATAGCCTCAGTGATCAGTAGAACATCACTTGAAAATTTAAATTTTGGTCTCCATGTTTTTTATATAAATAAAATTTATTAAAAAACAGAACCTGTTCTTTATCAAACTGAAATGCAAACTAAGAATATGCTCGCATAAACAATTTTATACTTTTTGATAATCCTTCTAAATCCCCATAAATTGTTTTACTATCTATATTCATTCTTCTAAGCAAAGTATATATATTATCCCAAAATGAATTTGGTACAATAATACGATAGTTATCGACATCACTATAAATTTTGCTCTTTAATATTTGTTCTATTGTTTTCTTTATATTTCCTGAAATTAGAAAACACCCAGATTGTTTTTCAATTCGTAAATTTGGAACACTAGGCTCAATAATCCATAAAATTTCATACGCCTTTTCATCAATTATATTAAATAAATCATTTCGCTCGTAAAATAACATTTCATCGTATTTTACTTGAATTCTTTCATCTTGTTCTTTTAAATGTTCTAATGACTTTTTCATTATAGACCTATAATCAATAGCATATATCACAAATGATCCTTGGTTGGTTTTAATAATATTTTCCAATGCAAAATATATTGCAACATAAGGGCTTTGAGTAAAGTCTAACATTCTTGTTGGAACTCCATAATGTTGCATTATTGATAACCATTCTAATTTTGTTACTGGCTGAATATTTGATTTGTCATATAAATGAAATCTACTCTTAAAATTATCAATAGCATACTCTTCAAATTTTTTCCCTTTGGTTTCATAATTATTCTCTAAAATACGCTCAAGTGTTGATTGTAATTTCCATGATATATCAGAATGACCTCTGTATATATAATTATTTGGTAATTCATTTAATTATTTTACTAAATGCTCTATTGACGTAATTTTTATTTCTTTCATTGATTTCTAACCTTTATGTATTCTGCAAAAAGTTACGCAGGATATTCAGGAAATCGCCAAAGAATCTGAGGGGCATTTTTAGCGCCAATATCAAACGGCACCGACAACACCACAATCTCTCCCAAGCCGATTTAGCTGAAAAACTGGACATCTCCGTCAATTTCCTCTGCAATATCGAAAATGGCAACCGTTGGATTTCCCCCCAAACACTGGTCAAGTTTGCTTCCGCCTTGAATATCGAACCTTATGAATTGTTCAAACCGGCAGAGGCGTTACCACCTGATGTGCCACTTATCCTTAACAAATGCCTTGATGAGGCGGTAGCAGCCGTTACTCAAACTCTTAATCAAATCCGGGGCTACTACCTTCCTCAAACAAAAACACGGACTAAGCGATCTAAGCGGCTTAAAGACTAGCCTCTTCCAGTTTTTGTTTTCTGACAGTTACCGCCTATGTACTTTCGCAAATCATCAATGCGTTTGCGTGTACCCGCAATGAGGATTTTTATCCCTTTTGGGGTTCCCGGTTCCATCTTATAAATAAATTTTTTGAAAGTGATAAATATATTTAGCAAGGGCAGGACTCGAACCTGCGACCTTAGGGTATACTTGACAAACTCGTAAATTTGATATACAATTATGTATAGACGAGAAA
>NZ_BDHF01000181.1:0-1774 GCF_054786115.1 Treponema sp. R80B11-R83G3
ATATAATAATGGTTGAATTATTGAATAAAAGAGTTATAAAAATAAAGCGTAGAAATTTTAGTGAAACCTCCTGATATGCAAAGAAGGTATTGACAATAAATGTTTTATTTATTATTATTAAATACCATGCCACGTACAAAAAAAACAATTGATGATATGAGTGAAACCGCCCGGCAAAAGATAAAAGCGGCGGCGTTGTCGTTGTTTGCAAGGAAAGGTTTATCGGTAACGGTTGATGAAATCGCAAAAAAAGCCGCCTTGAGCAAAGAGATAATTTCCGCTCATTATCCGTCCAAAGAAGAGATGATTGCCGAATTAATACAACAGGCCGTCGTTATTTCCGGTAAAAGTTTAAAAGAAATCGCCGGGAGGGACAGCAGCGCCGCCGTAAAAATAAAGCAAATAACCGCCATGATGTGTGAAATGCTGTCGAACAACAATATCGGAATAGATTACTTTATGTTCATAATTCAAGTGAGTATGAGCGATTATAAGATGCCGGATACAGATCTGTTTACGGCGGATATGCCAAATCCTATTGAAACCCTTACGCGGATAATTTACCAAGGACAGGCTGAAGGTTCGGCTGTTACAGGCGATCCTATGCAGCTTGCTAGTGTTTATTGGGCGGCGATACAGGGGCTTTGCTGTTATGCTATAACAGGCATACCATTGTCGCCGGATCCTGAAATATTATCGCGAATTATATTGAAGGACTAATTATCACTATTTCATGAAAATTAGCGTATATTCTATTAATTAAAGGAGAAATAGTCGTTGATTTTTACGTTAATATATTTAGTTATTTCCTTCATCGTATTTTTTCTAGGCATATTTCAAATTGCGGGGAAAAACCAGCTCAGTACTTTGAACTGGTACTTTTTTGCCATTTGTACTGTATTTGCAATTTCCACTTTTAACAACAGCTTGCTGTATTATATAACTCTTTCAGAAGTCTCTGATTTAAGTGAATCAAGCCTCATTATTATTAAAAACCTAAACCTTATTTTAACACCGGTAAAAATCATGATTGTTCCGTTTCTTTTCGCATTTATACTGAATCTTTCAGGAATAAAATCCAAAAGAATAAAGATACTTCAGCTTACCTTGCTCTCCGCCAATGCCCTGTCCATTATTTCGATATTCGTTATTTTTATTGCATTTGCTGACGCAATGAGCATTTTATCTTCCTATTGGTTTAACACATTGATCACCTTGATTGTTATTATTACCTTAGGCTGCCTTGTTTTTCTTCAGTATAAATGGATAAAAATAGCTTCGCTGAAACGTGATCGCGTACAGGCAAAAGCGATATCAATAACTTCCTTAATCTCACTTATCTCGCTTATTGTCCTTGTGATAATGCCAGACTTAATTATTATAGGATTCATACCCTATATCAGTTTAATGGCGCTAATATTCATTTGCAATCATTATGCCAACCAATATAACAATTTTAGTTTTAATATCTCCAACCTTGCCGCTTATGTTTATACGGCCGTAAAACTTCCGGTGCTTATTCTTGATGATACGGGTAATATTATGCTCTGCAATACGGCTTCGGAAAGTTTTTTTAAGAAAAATGCCGAACAGCTTACCAAACTAAAATTGTTTGACTTATTTGACTTTGGGAACATATCACTATCATTACAAAAGCAAAAAAAAGACGCGTCTGTTTTTAACTGTGACGCCGTTTGCCGCGTTGAAGGGCAGAAATGCCAAATTTCGCTGAATTACGTTTATGATAAATTTGACGAAATTATCTGTACTGTAG
>NZ_BDHF01000182.1:0-1911 GCF_054786115.1 Treponema sp. R80B11-R83G3
CTAAGAAACGCGGTTAACCGCTGCGCTCGTGATGGTATTACGCTAAATACTGTCGCAGTCGGCAGCGATGAAGGCCGGCAGATAACGGCGCAAGTCAACGTACCTGATTCCCCGTCCGTAATTAGCCGCAGGGATTCTTATGCGATGAGAGCGGCTGCCGAAAGAACGGGCGGCATTTACATTGACGGAGGCCGTGAAGACTCAGGCGCGGTTCTTTCTTCGCAACTTCTCTCTCTTGCGCAGGAAATGGGGAGCGGAAACAGGAAACAGGAGCCAAAGCAAAGAAGGCCGCTATTTATCATGCTCGCGATTATTTCCTACGGCGCGTCAAAATTTGTTACGCGCCAATCGCAAAGAAAACCCCTGCGCCGTTTTTCCGCCGCTTTAATAATCGCGCTCTCTTTCCTTTCTTCATGTTCCGAGGGCAAACTTCTTCTTCTGCAAGCCAATTATTTAAATGCTATGGGCAGATATGACGAGGCGCTTATCCCGTATTTAAAAGCGGTAAACCACGAAGATTCCGCTCCTTACGCCGAATACGGTCTTGGGCTGACATTTTATCAGCTTGACGAAGGAAAAGCGGCGTTAAAACGCTATGGCGATTCTCATAAATTACTGGAAAAATATTCGAGTAACGAACACAAGGAGCTTCGATACAGAAACTACTACAATTCCGGCGTAATATTTTTTGAAGAGGGAGATTACCATTCCGCCGCCGAATCTTTTAAAGAGGCGTTAAAAACAGACCCAAAAAGACTGGACGCAAAACGCAATTTGGAATTAAGCCTTATGTCAATAACGATGGAAACAAGTACGGAAAGCAGCGCAAAAAACCGCGAAGAAAGCAGGGAAATTCTTTTTGAGTACTTAAAACAGGATGAGCAGCAAAAATGGAAAAGCCGTGAATGGGAGCCGGAAGAAGATTTTACGGGAGCGGATTATTAATTTATTACGAAAGATTTCACACAAAGAACACAAAGTAAGAGAAGATCACAAAGAAGAATCAAGGGTTCTTGCTCGTAATCTTATAGTGAGGCTCAAGCTTAGCCTTCGTACAAAAACCCCCTCTTCCTCTTTGTGATCTTTGTATCTTTGTGATCTTTGTGTGAGGTTTTTTTACTTCAATGCGCGAATAATCATAACATCGCCAAAATTCAACCACTTTGCCAAAAAATCCGCTATCCTCTTAACAGTCTTTGGCGCAGCCCCCGCCGCAAGACCGCCCCATGAATGACAGCTAACAACTTTAAAGCCTACGGCTTTTAGCATTTTTGACAATGTGTATCTGGAAAATAAATAAAGGTGGTCGAAAATCGCTGAACGCCAGCGGCTGCCGAAAAGAAGGGATTGAAAACCGCTGATGTCGGGAGTTGTAATAAATATAGAACCGTTATTTTTTAAAATACGGTATGTTTCTTCCAGAAATGTTTTTGGCTCGTTCAGATGTTCAATCAAATGGGACGCGAGTATCACATCGAAACTGCTGTCAGGAAAATTATTTTCTTCAAGCGGGATATTTCGCACATCAAGCTTGCGCTCATTTTTAGCGTAAATTGCGGAAGGAGAGATTTCTACGCCCGTTACGCGCCATCCTTTGCCGCGCAGAGACGCAAGTAGCGCTCCTGTGGCGCAACCAATGTCAAGGATTGAAGGGCTTTCGGCGCTTAATTTTTCCACAGCGGCAAAAAGTGTTTTTTCCAGTTTGAGAAAACCCGCGTCTTTTAACGCAAGCTGTTGAAGTTTAAGAAAAGCGGCTTCGTTTTCCAGTTCGTAAGAAAGATAATCATTGCCGTAAGTGTCGCTGTAACGCGCCAATATTTCATTTTTGTCGGGCTGGGGGTTTCTCTGCACAAGCCCGCAGTTTTTGCACCTTACAAATGAAAAGCCCTCACATTCAAGCGCTGTTTTAAA
>NZ_BDHF01000183.1:0-1704 GCF_054786115.1 Treponema sp. R80B11-R83G3
ATATATGATTTTTTCAGAAACAAGAACAACATATTTTCAATTCATGTCATTTGTACGTAATCATGCCATGAACGGAGTTGGATATATTGGCGTAATTCTTCATTATTTTTTCCTTTTATTCTTTACTTTATTTTTTCTTTATTATCAATTATCTGTCAATACGCCGTTAAAATATGCCTTAATATCAAAAAAATTGATTATAGAGGAAACTTTAGTTGTTATTTCTATAACAAGCATAATTCCCGGAATATTTTTGTATATTCACGGCGGGAGCGCCGTATATTTTTCATATTTTCAAGAATTGATCGCTATTTGTATGCTTTTAGGTTTTAACATCCCAGAAAAACTGCAAGAAAAGATACAAACAAGAAGTGTTATGATAAAAACTGGAATTGTATTCTTCTTATTTATCTTGAGCTTTGTTGTTTTAATAAATTCAAAATTAATGTATCCAATCATAAGAATCATGAGGACGCAAAACAATAAAACGGCAAGTAATCTTCTAACAAATGTACGGGATATGATAAAAATATCAAGAAATGAAAAGAAAAAATATTGTATATTCCTTGATGATAATGCCGAAATATGGGAAATTTATAAACATAACGAAACAGCAATGATTTTCTTTTACCCTGCTTTAACAGGAATAAGAATAATCAATGGAGTCTATACGGATGGAACAGATATTTTTCTTGCAAACGGAACAAATATTCAGAATATTGAATCATCTTATTATGGCATAAATAAAAATCTTGTTATTGAAAATATTAATGGAAAAAAGAATTTTACCTCAAAGTTGGCCTTTGACGAGGCAAAAGATAAAGCAAAAAGAAACGGCTATAAATATATAATTTATATTTATAATGATAAATATGAGATAATTGAAATCTGATAACATTAATTATGCAATTCGGCTTAAAACTTGGCAGTAAAAATATATCTTTTAAGGAAATACTTTTTTCAAAAGATATAAAAATTTATCACGGCAGCGATACTCTTGTTAAAACCCCGAGAATAATTCAACCTGTCAGAGCTTTAGATTTTGGTCAGGGATTTTATACAACGACAAATATAAAACAAGCGGAAAGTTTTGCAAAAAAAGTTCAAGATAGAAATGACTCTAAAGAAATTCATATAAGTGTTTATACTTTAGAAACAAATTTATTAAAAAAACTTACTTGTCTTTATTTTGATAAACCTGATAAAAAATGGTTGGATTTTGTATCTTCAAACAGAAATGGCACTTATAACGGAAAAATTTTTGATATTATTTATGGTCCTGTTGCGAATGATACTGTTTTTAAAACCTTTATCGCATATCAGAACGGAACTTTAGATGAGAAGGAAACATTAAAACGTTTAAAAGTTCGTGATTTATATAATCAACTGGTTTTTACAAACGAAGAAGCGTTAAAATGTCTTCTATTTTTTGGAGAAGCATGAGCATGAATAATATTGAATTTAAGGCGACATTACAGATGCTTGTTCCCATGATTATTCAAGTTATCATGGAAAAAAAAGACTTACCGATTATACCCGCAGTTAAATTATTATATGTTTCTAAGTTATATGAAAAACTGGAAAAAGAAAGCACAAAGCTATGGCATTTAAGCCCGCTTGCCCTTTATGAATTATTGGAAATTGAGCAGCAAACCGGGAAGTTAATTTTCCCAACCGAGGCTTAAAGTTAATGAAAACTGATAT
>NZ_BDHF01000184.1:0-1708 GCF_054786115.1 Treponema sp. R80B11-R83G3
CGCTCTTCCAGTATTTAACGATGAAAATAAATCCATCGGCGTATTCAGATTATCGCTTTCCATTCCGGGATTTTGGGTGAGGATTTCTCCCGTTATTTTTCCGTTTTTGGTATTTACCTGCCTGCTAATAATTATTGCTTTTTGGGCAATCTACGCGTACTCGCGCTCGCTGTCATCTTCGCTAGGACAACTGGTTAAGATTGCGCAGACAAGCGCCCCTCTTCTTTCCGATCCTGAAGCAGTGGAACCTGTAGCGCAGGAATTCAGAAGTCTTGAAAGGGCAATGAGGGCTATGACTGCGGAACTCAATTTCCGTTTTGTACAGGCAAGGTCGCAGGGAAGCCGCCTTGAAGCGATTCTTAACGGAATGTCAGAAGCGGTCTTCGCCATGGACAACGCTTTGAAACTGCATCTGGTTAATCCTAAGGCAAGGGAACTTTTTACTCTTGGAAACGGTGAAATAAATACAATGACTTTATTGGAGGCGACCCGTTCAACGGAGTTAGTTGAAATAGCGAAAAAGGCTATAAGCGGCGGAGTTCCATTTGAGGCTGAACTTACTTTCCATAAAGGCGCGGAACAGCAGTTTCATGTTTTCGCTTCTCCTCTCGCTAAAACAACAGATAATGGCGGAAACGGCGAGCAATCCCGCGCGGGAGCGGTACTGGTGCTTCAGGAAATTACGCGGCTTTTAAAATTAGAAAGAATACGCAAAGATTTTGTCGCAAACGTGTCGCATGAACTGCGTACTCCCATTCAGCTTATAAAAGGATTTTCAGAAACACTGCTTGATTCCGTTATGGATAAACAAGATATTCACTTTATAGAGATAATCCGCAAAAATGCCGGTATTATGGAAAACCTTACAAATGATCTTTTAATACTTGCCGATTTGGAAGATAACACGGTAAATAACCGTGATATGGAAGAGTTAAGAGTCGCCCCTCTGATTAGCGAAGCTGTCTCTTCTCTTGAGATTGTGGCAAAGAAAAAACAAATAGAAATTATTGTTGATTGTAAAGAAAGTTTGAGCGCGAAATTGTACGGCTCCTTTATTATTCAGGCGCTAATTAATTTAATAGAAAACGGGATTAAGTATTCTCAGGCAAAATCCAAACTTTGGGTCAGCGCGTTTGAGGAAAAAGACGAGCTTGTATTTGAAGTGCGTGATAAAGGGATAGGGATTCCTCCTGAGCATCTGGAACGTATATTTGAAAGATTTTACAGGGTAGACCGCGCAAGAAGCAGAGAGGCGGGAGGCACAGGACTTGGGCTTTCCATAGTCCGGCATATTGCCCTTCTTCATAAGGGAAAAGCCGAAGTGGAAAGCCGCGCCGGTGAAGGATCAGTTTTTAGAATTAAGATTCCTCATCTTCAGGTTCGTCAATAATTTCGAGTAACTCAACCATAAAGACTAAAGTTGAATATGGCGCGATAACGCCTTGAATGCCGTCCTTGCCGTAAGCCAGTTTTGACGGAACGTACAGGCGATAAATGCTGCCGGGACTCATAAGCATCAGTCCTTCCGTCCAGCCGGGAATAACATTCTCTAAAGGAATGTACGCGCCGCCTTCTTCCGTGGATCTGTCAAAAATGCGGCCGTCCGTAAAGTTTCCGGTATAAATTACCCTTACTACGGAACTTTTTCTAGGTTTCTCGCCTTCCGTGCTTTTGATAATTTCATATTGAAGCCCGCTCTCCGTAGTCC
>NZ_BDHF01000185.1:0-1754 GCF_054786115.1 Treponema sp. R80B11-R83G3
TTCGGAGGAAACCGCCTACGAGCCTTTCCGGCGACTAGATAGCGTAGTTAGAAAGCTTTATCTAGGGTTTGTCGCCGGACGTTTTTTCTCTGAATTTTCTTTGTTTTATTACAAAGTCTCTCCGGCGGAGAACTCCGAAAGATGTTTTTACAGCATGCGCAGCCTACCCGCCTGTACTCAAGGATTTTATTCGGCATACATCTTCAAGCGGTAATAAGAATTATATCGCCGTGATAGCAATTCGCACTTTTAAAAAAGGCATTTCCCCCAAATTCCTTATTGACAAACTTCCTCAAAAAAAGATAAAATACTCTCAATGAGACAAAAAGTCGCTATTAACACTAAATTCCCGACACAAAAACATCAAATGTTAATATATACCCCCCCCCACGTGTAATAGCAAACAAACAAACATCGCTTTTTCAACACAATTTTCTCACTATCCTCGGAAAAACGCCTTTTAATAAGGCTTTTTCATATATCAACAAATTGGGGAAAGAAAAGTGCGCTTTACGACAGTGCAATATGTGCTGGCATTTGCGGCGGATTATTTTTAAAAAAAATTCCGTATGGAAGTTTTAATATGCCGACGGCGGCAATAACACCGCAAAGGAGATTTTTACTATGGCAATGAAAGACATTAAGAGCATTGAGATCAACCCAAAGAGTTAGGAAAGTACCATCCAGTTGTGGATGTCTTTTGGATGGGAACTCAAAAATAACCAAAGGGTAAAAACCCAGGATGTACAGAGGTTCACAGGGCAAGACAGCAATGGAACTGAACATTACAAAACTACAAGGGGGGTTGACTTTATCAAGCTGACTTTTGAGCGTGATCCGGAAAGAAAAAACTACGCCGAGCTTAAAGCGCTTGAAGAGCAGTATTACGCCCCGCTGCCTGACTTTTACGCCAGACCCCCTAAAGACATTGAATCGAAACCAGATAAGCCCAGTATTATTGGCGGTATCCTGTCTGTGATTAGTTTCATTTTTGGTGTTATTTGCTTGGTTTCAACAGTTTACTATATTTCGAGCGGAAAAGGTGAATCTTTTATTATTCTTTTGTTTACCGCTCTTTTTTTATGGCTTGGAATTAGCGGTATAAGACGGAGAATATTGTTTTCCTCAAGTCTTAAAACTTGGGAAGCAGCTTATGAATATTGGAAAACGGAAAATGAAAAATATAAAACTATATGTGCCGCGCAGAATAAGGCGCTTTCTGAAGCTCAGGAAAAGCGCGCTGAGATATTGGAAAAAGCCAGGGCGCTTGTATAGCGGCGGTGCGGAGCGCCAGTAAACTCAAAGGTACCTGTTACAACTTTTTCATAGCATACCCTGTCTTGTATTGTTCACCATATATGTGGGCTGGTCATACTGATAAAATGCTTATTGGCATCTGACCACTTTCAAGTGGTCAGACATTTTTTTAGCGGGTTCGCAGTAGCATTTCCAATTAAGACTATTTTAATGTTGATTTAATCTTCAAAACTTGCGATAATTAATATTATGGATCAACAAAGTTTGGATTTTAATTATTTCCTCGACAACATGAGCAAACTGTACCGGAAGTATGGTCATAAATTTTTGGTAGTACAAAATCAGAATGTAATAGGAGCTTATGATAATTTCGATAAAGCTCTGGAAACGACACTAAAAACAGAAGAGATAGGTACATTTTTAATCCAAGAATGTTTTGATAGCAAAGAAAAAATGGTATGTCATTTTCAAGGTAACGTAATACCTGTATTCGCTTT
>NZ_BDHF01000186.1:0-1696 GCF_054786115.1 Treponema sp. R80B11-R83G3
CTGTACTGTAGTGATAGTAACCGACATCACAGAAAAGGAAGAATTAATAAGGCAACTTAACGAATCTCACGCTAAAATTGAGCGTTTTTACATGGAATTGCAGTCTGAGGTTTATAAGCAAACAGAAAGCATCCGTAATCTTCAAAAAGCGATTGTATATTCAATGAGCGATTTGATTGAAAAAAAAGACGGCTACACGGGAGTCCACACAAGGCGCGTAAGCGAATATGTCGCCATTTTACTGCGCGAATTGGCGAGGAGAGGCTATCAATTTACCGAATCGGAAATTCAAAGAATAGCGGAATCTTCTCTTTTGCATGATATGGGAAAAATCGCCATACCGGACAGCATCCTTCTTAAGAACGGGAAGTTGACAGATGATGAGTTTGACGTAATGAAAAGCCACAGTACGACAGGAGCGGATTCATTGGAAAAATCAATGCAGTTCGCTAAGGATAACGACTTTTTAAAAAACGCGTTTATTATGGCGAAACATCATCACGAGAAATGGAACGGCCGTGGATACCCTGACGGTAAAAAAGAAAATGAAATACCTCTCCTTGCCCGCGTAATTGCCATTGCCGACGTGTACGACGCTCTGCGATCTGAACGCTCGTATAAAAAGCCGTTCAGCCGCGAGGAAGCAAAATCAATCATATTGGAAGAAAACGGGCGGCAATTTGACCCGGAACTGGTTGACGCTTTTCTTGCGGTAGAACATGAATTTGACGAATTCTGTAAATCCGCCCAAGACGGTCATTTTGATCCATAAATTCCTATCAACAGCGACAGTTTTTGATCAAACATTCCTATTTGTAAAGGCTTTACAATAAATCTTATGTATTCATTAAGCGAAGGATCATATTTAGACCCGCTGTAGATTCTCCTGTTCTTCATCGCCTTGAGCATATCTTTCATAAAATAACTTAATTCCTCATCAACATCAAGCATATTTTTGCCTATCCTGTCGGGTTTTAAATCCGCTAGAATCGTTCCGTCTTCCGAGTAAACCGCCATAAGGGCAATGTCATTGTTTGTCATTACGGTATTGTCCAATACCCTCTGTATCACATTGGTAACCGTTAAAGCTCTAATATCATCCGCCGTTTCGTTGTTGCTTGTATTGATAATGGGAACCATCGTTTTTGTTGAATCCTTGTCAATTTTACATACTTCCCATAGGGATAAATTAGTAATACTGTTTTTACATAATTCGCAAGCGACAAAATGCGCTATCATAAATATTGTAGTAATTACTATTGCCGCAATGGATATAATTACAATTATTAAGATTTTTAAGTTTGGATTATCTTTCATATTTCCCCCTTATCCATAAAACTATTTAAGGTTTATATGGCTTTATATTTTAAACTAGGAATATAAATCGTTAAAAATACCGCTTAATAAAAGGAAATATAAATCGCAAAATACGCCCTAAAAACGCGTGTAAAACTTCCGTTTCCCCCTTGCCATTAATTCCCCTTTTTGCTATCCTGAAACAAAGCTTAAACCTCATTTTAAGCTATCCCTCTTTTCCGGTAATGCCGGACATAAGGCCATAAGGAGGAACTATGCGCCGATATGAATTAACGGTTATCTTCCCTCTGGAAGAAGACCAGCACAGGGCGGGACGGGAACAGTTGCTTTCCGATCTTACCGCCAACGGAGTCGAAGTCGAGAAAACCGATGAAATCGG
>NZ_BDHF01000187.1:0-4264 GCF_054786115.1 Treponema sp. R80B11-R83G3
TGTGGTACCAGCCGTTGCGCTGGCTGTTCATTCCCTGTTCCATGCTCCTAAGCCCGTGCTGGCCGGTCAGTTGGCTGAAGAGCATGGTGACAAATTGCGTCCAGCTTCTTAACCCTTTCCCCCCGTGATTTTAGGCAAAAACGGAGGTTTTATGGAGGCTAAAATTGACTGAAAAACCGCGTATTGTTATTGTGGAAGACCATCCGGTTATGCGCGAAGGGCTTGCGTCCTATTTTAACGGAACAGGGCGCTGGCAGGTAATGGGGACCGCATCTACTCTTGCGGGGGCCAAAGAATTACTGTCTCGTGTTCATGCGGACATTGCGTTACTTGACATTCAACTTGAAGACGGCTGGGGGCTTGACGTTATCCCCTGGTTTGTGGAACAAACCAAGCTTGCGGATAATGCCTCTCCCATTATGGCGGTATATTCCAGTTTTGACGATTATGCCCATGTAAACACTGCTATTGGCATGGGCGTAAAGGCTTATGTCTGCAAACGCCGCAGCGAGCGTGAATTGGAAGAAGCCCTGCAAAAAGCCCTAAGCGGCGCCGTCTACGTTGACGAAGCGGCGCAGGCAAAACTGCACAATGTAACCGATCTTATAAGCCTGCTTACAAGGCGCGAAATTGAAATAGTCAACCATGTAAAAGACGGCCTTTCCAACAAACAGATAGCCTCCCGTCTCGGCATAAGCTACCGCACGGTAGAAAGTATTCTCCACTGCGTGTATGAAAAAACCGGCATCAACTCCCGTCTGGAATTGCAGAAACTGTAAGGTGTCTGATATTTGACATCGCAATGATACCTTCACGTATACTTGACTATTTTTTGCATAATGAGAAATTCATCAATGGAATTTAAGCTGGCGGCCATTTCTGCTTCAGTGAGGATGGAAATAAAATCCCTAAATAATGTCATTAAACTTTTGTTATTTTCCATAATAATTATAAACTTTTCCAGTAACCGGGAGTGAAAAGAACAATAACAGTCCATAACTCCAACCGGCCTGCAATCATCACAAGCGAGTATAGTAATTTAAGATGAGGCTGAAAGATACTGTAATTACCATGCGGGCCGATTATGCCAAAGCCCGTCCCTATGTTGCCTGTAACGCAAAGAGCGGTACTGAAAGATGAAAAAAGATCGAATCCCGACGCGGCTGTCGCAAGAGTCGTTATGGCAACAATAATAAAGTAGAGAAAAATAAAACCCGCAACTCCGTACACTACGTCTTTGCGCCCGACTTTTTTATTAAGCTGGATGCTGAAAACACCCTGAGGGTAGAGTATGCGCCGGAACTCATTTATTGTTTGCTTGAAAAGTACCGACCATCGTATTACCTTAATGCCTCCCGCTGTGGAACCGGAACAGCCTCCGATAAACATTAGCAGAAAAAGAACCGCCTGAGCCAGACTTGGCCACGCGGAATAGTCCGCCCTTGCGTTTCCTGTGCTAGTCAGTATCGAAGCAGTTTGAAATGACCCGTAACGCAATGCGCTTCCAAAAGAACCGTATTGAGGAATTAGACTAAAGCTGATTACAAGCGCGGCAATTATAAAAATAGAAAAATAAACGCGACATTCGGTATTATTAAATACATCGCGGATTTTCTTTTGGAAAATTCTGTAATACAAATTAAAATTTAACGCTCCTAGCAGCATAAAGATTACGGTAACCCAGTCAATAAACGCACAGTTGTAATAACCGAATCCGGTATTTTTAGTGCTTACTCCTCCGGTAGACATTATTGAAAAACTGTGGCAAACCGCGTCAAACCAATCCATGCCTCCGATACGGTAAAGCAGGGCGAGGATAATAGTGAAAACGCAGTAAACACCCCATAGAATTTTTGCCGCTATAGTTATCCTCGGCGTTATTTTTTCTTTTTCGGGATCAGGAACTTCGGCTTTTATTAGCTGTAGCCCGCCGACTCCAAGAAGCGGCATAAGAGCGACGGTTAACAGAATGATCCCCATGCCTCCCGCCCAGTGGCCTATGCTCCGCCAGAGAATCAATGATCGCGGCAGTGATTCCACATCGGGGAAAGTTGTCGCCCCTGTTGTTGAAAAACTGCAAGAGCTTTCAAAAATTGCGTCGATTAGATTTATGCCTGATGGAGACAGATAATACGGAATGCTTCCGATAAGGCTGGAAAAAATCCATGTTAAAAATACTAAAAGGATTCCTTCCCTCGGCCTGATGCCGTGTGAATCTTTGCGTATAAAAAGAACGGCGGACAGAGCTAAAACAATTCCTGTTATTAAGGGAATTACAAAAGCCCGAATCATGGAAACTTCGGCAAGAACAATTGATGTTAATAAAGGCGGAATCATAAGGAGCGTTACTCCTCCAATGATGATTCCAAGCAGTCTGACAGTTGTTAAATGTTTTATTTTTGTTCTCATAATTTTATTTTGCCGTACCAAAATATTTTTCAAGTTCCGCTTCATTGCCGTTTTTAACAATTAAGACTACTTTATCGCCTGCTTTGTAAACATAATCTCCCTGCGGAATAAAAGATGTCTCACCTCGGTTCACCAGCATTAAAAGCCCGTTTTGAGGAAGACGGAAATCTTTTATGCTTTTTTCAACAGCTGGTGAATCTTCCGCTATTTCTATTTTAATAATACTGACGCTTCCATCTCCAAGGTTATGAACGTCGCTTATGCCTCTGCCCATTAAATGAGACAGTATTGAATCTACCACTACTGATTTAAGCGGGATTGCCACATCAACCCCAAGTTGATGCGCGATTGTTTTATGCCCGGGACTCATGACTAAAGCGATAGCGCGTCTGACTCCCAAAGATTTTAAATAAATTGCCGCGATGATATTGAGGTCCTGATTATCGGTTGTGGTAATGATGAGATCAAGGTCGCCTAATCTTTCTTCGGCAATAAAACTCTCATCGGAAATATCCTCGTTTAAAATAAGAACATTCTGAAATTTTGCGGACAGCTCTTTGCAGATATTGTAATCCTTTTCAATGATTATTACGCTGCGTTTGCTTTTTGGAAGAAAAGATTTTATGAAAGACAAAAAAAAATTCTTTTTCGTTTTCTTTGCCTCAAAGGAAATATCATTATTGGCTAAAAGTTCTTCGGCGATGAGTTCTCCCAACCGCCCTCCGCCGACGATGCCTATGCGATTGATAGGAGTTTCAGTTCTTCCCGCCAGATGAAAAACTTGATCCATGTTTTCTTCTCTAGTAATGATATGGATCAAATCTCCCGGGCTTAGGACTGTGGTACCTGAAGGAAGAAAACATTCCTTTCCGCGCTCGACCAGAGTAATAAGGCCTTCATCTCTGACGAAGGAATGAAAATCCAAAAGCGAAAGCCCGTCAAAGACGCTGCCTTTCGTAATATTGACAGAACCCAATTCGTAAGGGGTTCCTGAAAACTGCAAAATATTTCCCTGCGCTCCGTGCGATATTGCATTTAACACAGCATTTGCCGCTTCAATATCGGAATGAATAAATCGATCTATGCCAAGAATCCCCGCCCCTCTAAGTTCCGATAAATTGATTTTCATATAATCGTCATTTCTAACTTTGGCAATTTTTATCACTTTTGGATAACGGGAAGCGGCAAGTCCGCAAATAATCATATTAATCTCGTCAGAATCGGTCACGCAGACAAGCGCATCCGCTTTCGCGATTCCCGCTTCTTCAAGGGACTCAAGACTGTTCCCCTCGTCATGCAAAACCAGACAATCCAGCCGGTTAGACGCATGACGCGCCCTTTCTTCGTTTGATTCAATCAGGGACACGTCGTATTTTTCATGTATAAGGTGGCGGGCAAGTTGCGTTCCCGTGAAACCGGCGCCGATTATTATTACTCTCACATGGGTATTATAGCGTAAATGAGTATTTCGTTATATATACTTGTAATAGAAAATGTCATATTTACCATAATACAAATATTTTCATAAAATATCATTAGTGTCCAAAATAAAACAAAAAAAGATTGAAAAAGCGCGGCTCCCCATATAGAATGAATTGTCAACCACAACGAATTCGTTGCTATATAAGGAGTTAGCGCATGAACAAGCATAACACGATATTGGGACAAACGCTAGATCTAATTTCGAGATCTCGTTTTGAAAAACTGGTAAAAGAGCATAAAACGGAACACGGGGCCAAAGGGTTAAGAAGCTGGACGCAATTTGTCACCATGCTCTTCAGCCAACTGACCGGCCAGCACGGGCTTAGGAGCATGGAACAGGGAATGAACAGCCAGCGCAACGGCTGGTACCACA
>NZ_BDHF01000188.1:0-1575 GCF_054786115.1 Treponema sp. R80B11-R83G3
GTTTTTTTAAGGTTTCAATTTTTTCTTTTACCCTTCGGATTTCGGCGCTGTTATTACTTAGCATCCAAGTAGGGCAAGGTTTATTTTTTTCGTTTGCCATTTTTTGGCTTTCTTCTTCTGATAAGCCAAGAGCGATTAATGCCGCTTTTCCTTGTTTCCATGCCTTATTAACTGATTTCATGTAATTTTGAGATTTTTCAAGTTTTACCAATTTTTCTTGATACTTTTTTACCGCTTCTGGATCATCTCCGCTAATTGATTGATTGCTTTCAGCGGCGGCGGCTTTGTTTTCGTAATACTCGCTTTTCTCGTATGCGTCTGACGCTCTTTTTTGGATTGTATCAATTCTTTTTAATAATGCCCTGTGGCTTCCTTCGCTGTGGTGTCCTACTAAGATGGGCTGTCCAAAAGGTATAACGTCCCCCATTTCTCTAGCCCTGTTATTTTCTTGATTGGCTTCAATGTTTGACCGTCTCGCTTTTGCTTTGTAGCGGTCGATTTTTATTTCTTTTCTTTCTTCATAGTCTTTTCTACCAACTGACATAATTAATCTCCTTAAAATAAAATTTCCCCCACATAAGCGGGGGAGGTAAATTACGGATAAAATTTTCTTTCAGTACATATTTTTAAATCATTTGTAAATATTTCGATTAATAAATCTCTTACTTTTTCAACTAACTTTATATTAAAATAAATATCTATAGTTGTAGGGTTTATTGTTCTGATAAACTCCATAATAGAATTATTGACATTATTTTGTTTTTCTAATTCTTCTTGTGAGAATTCACGTCCTATATCATCATATCTGAAACTCATAATAAAACTCCTTGCATTTGAAATTTCCCCCCACATAAGCGGGGGGAGGGTTTTTGCTATGCCGCTAGTTCCGCCATATAACCGGGATTGTCTTCTAAATACCTGTACCAAGTATTTGATATTTCTTCTAAGACATACCATGAGAAAACATTATAAAGCTCTTTTAAATCTTTATAATTTTTGCTGTTATCCCATAACGCTTTACCGACTTTTGAAATTGACGGTTTATCTTTTTGATAAAAAACGCCGAAATTTTGAACCATTGAAATTATGTCTATGCCTATTTCATTGGCTAAGTTTTCCATGTGTGAAACAATATCTGTTTGATGATTTTTAAAAAATTTTATTGTTTCGCTGTAGCATGAAAAACCTGTAAATCCCGCTTTTGCCCCATGTTCTGTACAGTTTTTAAATATTCCAGATAGTTCTTTGAATTCTTCCGATGTACCATGTAAAGGATGGTATCCGAGAGCGATAATAACACTGTTTATAGTTTTTCCCGAAAAACCAGAATTAGTTTTTAAATAACGGCGCAAGCCATTTATTGTAGTAATTTTCATTTTGAAACCTCCATATTTTGAATGTAATTTTTGAAGAGTTTTTTAGCTCCTCTAATTGAATACCCTAAATAACGCTGATGGTGATAAATACCGCTGTCTGATAAGTAAGACAGAGTAAAACCGTCTACCTTGTGGTAGGTAATAGTAATTTCTTTATTTTTAATTTTTTCCATTTTATACCTCTACTAAATAAAATTTT
>NZ_BDHF01000189.1:0-1620 GCF_054786115.1 Treponema sp. R80B11-R83G3
TTATTGCATGGGGGCGAATATAACCCGGAACAGTGGTTAAAATGGAAGGATACAATCTGGAAAGAAGACATGCGGCTTGCAAAGATCGCCGGCGTGAATACCCTTTCGGTGGGTATTTTCGCGTGGGCCGCCCTTGAACCGTCTGAAGGCGAGTACCGTTTTGAATGGCTTGATGAAATTATGGATATGCTGGCGGAAAACGGAATGGCCGCAGTCCTTGCTACGCCTTCAGGATCGCGTCCCGCGTGGATGGGGCGGAAATATCCTGAAGTATTACGGGTAAACGGAAACAGGCAAAAAAATCTTTATGGGGAACGGCACAATCACTGTATGTCTTCCCCCATTTACCGTGAAAAAACGTCGGCAATCAATACCCGTCTCGCCCAACGTTATAAAGAACATCCCGCTTTGGCGGTATGGCATATTTCCAACGAATACTCAGGCGAATGCCATTGCAATTTGTGTCAGGAAAATTTCAGGAGTTACCTAAAGAAACGCTTTGGCGGTTTGGACGCTCTTAACGAAGCGTGGTGGAACAGCTTTTGGAGCCATACGTATACAGATTGGGCGCAGGTGGAAAGCCCCAGCTCGTTAGGTGAAACCAACGTTCACGGCCTTAATTTGGAATGGAAACGCTTTTGTACGGAGCAGATTGTCGATTTTTATTTAAATGAAACGGCCCCGTTTAAAAAAATTACCCCTGATGTTCCCTGTACAACTAATCTTATGTCTGGCTCTACCGGCGTAGACAATTTCCGCCTTGCGCACGTGCTGGATGTTGACGCTTGGGACAGCTATCCTGAATGGACCGGCACGGAAAAAGATATTGAAACTGGCGCGTTGTTTTCGTTTTACCATGACATGAACCGTTCGGCTAAAGGCAAGCCTTTTATGATGATAGAATCTTGCCCTACCGCGACAAGCTGGCGGCCTGTGGCAAAACTGCATCGGCCAGGCGTGCATATGCTCCAGTCAATGCAGGCTGTAGCGCACGGGGCGGATTCCGTGCAATATTTCCAGTTTCGCAAGAGCCGAGGTTCCAGCGAGAAATTCCACGGCGCCATTGTTGACCATGAGGGATCGGAAAACACCCGCGTCTTTAATGATGTGGCGGAAGTCGGCAAACGCCTTGCAAGCATGAATGATATTGCCGGAACGTCAACCCCGTCGGCGGTAGCAATAATCTACGATTATCAAAATCAATGGATATTGGACGATATTAAAGGATTACAGCAAAAAAATAACAAGTACAAGGAAACCGTTGTCAGCCACTATCGCTCTTTCTGGCGCATGGGCGTATCGGTTGACGTATTGGATTCCGCCGGTAATTTTAACGGCTATGATTTAGTCGCGGCTCCAATGTTGTATATGTTGCGCTCGGGTTTTGCGGAAAAAATTACCGCATTCGTACAGGCGGGCGGAACTTTTGTCGCCACTTATATTACCGGTTACGCCGATGAAAATGATCTGTGTTTTCTTGGCGGTTTTCCTGGCCCGTTGAAAGAAATTGATTCCTGAAAACATTGACTGGGATGCCGCTCACGTGCTGTTTGAGGGAGGCAAGGCGCCTTTCTGTATGACAGGCCCTTGGGCGTTAAATCGTTTTAAAGAAGCTAAAGT
>NZ_BDHF01000190.1:0-1573 GCF_054786115.1 Treponema sp. R80B11-R83G3
TTGAATAAGAGTTTGATAATACGCCCTGATGACCGTAGGCGAGACAGGCGGAGTAACCGTTGACGAGGCTGTGCAGTACGCCAACGCGGATGGCAGTGAGCTTGACATGGTGTTTCAATTTGAGCAAGTGGAATTGGACGGAGGCGAGTCATTTAAGTGGAATGATCGCAAGATCAATTTGGTAGAATTAAAGGAAGTGTTTTCCCGCTGGCAGACCGTATTGTATGGCCGCGCGTGGAACAGCCTGTACTGGTGCAACCACGACCAACCCCGCATTGTTACGCGCCTTGGAGACGAAGGAGAGTACCGCGAAAAATCGGCAAAAATGCTGGCGACCTGCCTTCACTTTTTACAGGGTACCCCATACATTTATCAAGGCGAAGAACTTGGCATGACCAACACTCCCTTTGCCCGTCTTGAAGACTACCGCGACCTTGAAAGCATCAACGCGTACAACGAGCTTGTGTTACGTGAAAAGCGCATCGCTAAAGAGGATATGCTTCGCTATATGCGCCTGAGAAGCAGAGACACCTCCCGCACTCCAATGCACTGGAACACCCGCCCCAACGCCGGATTTTCAACGGGAACGCCGTGGATTATGGTAAATCCCAATTACAGGGAAATCAACGCCGAAGAGCAAACGCGGCGTAAAGATTCTGTTTTCGCGTATTATCAAACTCTTATTCAACTGCGCAAAAAACTCGATATTATCACCCTTGGCAACTATGAGTTACTGCTGCCCGATGACCCTGATTTATACGCGTATACCCGCCGTTACCAACAGGAAGAATTGCTAGTGGTTTGTAATTTCTCTCATAAGGAAAGGACATTTACCACGCCGCAGCGGTTTATTGGCGCGAAACTGCTTTTATCTAATGAGCAAACGGCTGATTGCGGAACTTCGTTGGTTTTGGGGGCATTTGGCGCGGTGGTTTATCATAGTGTTTATAGTTAGGCAACAGATGCATGGTTTCTCCTGAAAAATTCTTTCTTCTTTTGTTATAGCGTTTTTATCGTTTCAATATCAAGCATAGAAAATTAAAAATTCAATCTGATACAGAAACATTAGTGTCAAAAAAATTTAATGAATCACAAGATTTCAATAATGCCCATAGAGGATTACAGCCTTATCAAATGTTAAAAACTATGTTGAATGAAGAAAGAAAAATATTGCGTCAATTCATAATGATAAGTAATAATTTAAAAAATGAATAAAATTGTTAAAACAATGTACACGCTTCAATAAGTAATACTTGGATTTGACTCCGCGAATAGTTTGGCAATACCTAATATAATTCCTTTACGCCATCAAGGCACATTAGTATTTTGCAAGTTTGAGCCATATATGGTTACCTTTTTAACCTTTCTTTGTTCATTTTTAATTGCTCATTGCTCTCTACTCCTTGCTAATTACTCATAGTTCTGCTATATTAATACAAGGAGAGATTTATGTCGCAAACCATGACCCTTGACGAAAAGCTTGCCATTTCAAACAAGGCTTGTTTATTATGGAAAGCTGGAGACAGAGAAGGCTATAGCCGCCTTACAAGATCAATCCCCATGCCGCCATATC
>NZ_BDHF01000191.1:0-1683 GCF_054786115.1 Treponema sp. R80B11-R83G3
GATGAATTATGAGAAAGAAAACTCCGCAGAACAATGTATTCTGGAGCAAAAAAACGCGATTTATTTCTTTGATACCGGCCACATTGAGTTTAAAGGGGTTATGATCCCTACCTGCGAAGTTGTTTTTATCCCGTGTTATGGCAACATAATCTACAGAACCACCTACTCCAATATTCACTTCTTGTATCCATTCAATATTTGTCCAATGAGATAAATACTTTTTTCTAACGGTGTCAAACATTATACTTTCCTTAAAGCGTTGAGGACAAATGATTACTGGTTCAAAATCTTGTAGAAAATCACCTTTATACCCAATAGTACAAATTCCAACCTTTATGTGTGGTTCACTTTTACGAGGTTTCACGCAAGTTCCCTTAATGAATGGGCAGTACTGCTGTTGGATTTCGGTCTTTAAATCAACAGTATCATCTACATAAGGACAACCAAAAATTTCTGTTGGGCGTTTTCCTAAAAGAGGTCTTTGCATACAAATTCCATCCTTTTTTTTGCAGTTATATTGTATTGTTCACATAAATCTATACCTATACCTCGTCTGTTAAATTTGACTGCTGTATATACAGTGCTTCCAGTTCCAGAAAAAGGATCAAGTACAATACCATCAACTGGACAAGTAGCTTTAATTGGATTCACTAATAATTCTTCGGGAAATACCGCATAATGCGTATCTTTTCGCCATGTGTCTTCTGGTGCAATCCGCCAAATATCAGAAGGGATATGTCCATTCGCTCCCATGCGTAAAAAGAAATAGCCTTTTGTTGCAAGTTCTTTTGCTCGTCCACTCGTATTTTCATTGTCGCTATGATAAGTACGTTGTTGACCACGAATAGTCATTCTGAAATCAACAATCTTTCCTTGTTCCATATCTTTAAGCGTTTCTTCCAATGCTTTCATTGCATTAATTTTTTCTTCTCCAGAAAGAACAATACTGTTTTCAATTTGTTGTCTATACTTTTTTCCACTTACTCCAGTAGCAGATACTAATTCACCATTATATTTTTTGGGTTTGCGAACAGGTTGAATACGAATTTCATTATGATCATAGTAATATTTTTTTTCTTTTACAAAGTAGAAGATATGTTCATAAACATCTCGCAATCTATCTTTACAGCTTTGAGTTCCTTTCATCTGATCCCAAATAACATCATTCCGTAAAATCCAACCTGTATCAATAAGACTTAGCGCCACCCTCCATGGCATACCCATCAATGCTTTATCATTAAACTTATCTCCAAGATTTAGCCATAAGGAACCTTGACTGTTTAAAACACGTTTTATTTCATTGAAAACAAGAGTAAGTTTGTATATATATTGTTGGAAATCAATCTCATTACCTATTTCTAGTGGATTTTTGTTATTTTCATACTCCCGTAATTGCCAATATGGGGGTGATGTAATAACGCAATCTATCGTATTATTTGGGAATCTTTTCAAAACTTCTAATGCATCCCCAATAATAAAGGCATAAGATTTTCTCCCTTGTAAAACATCATTGAATTCATCCACTTTAAATACCCCTAAATTATCATATAGGAAATATTAATTTTACTCAAGTCCCTAAATTTTGGATATTTATACCTGTTATAGGGCTATTTTAGCTATCTGAAATTAAAATATATGATTTTAAATAATATAAGAAAAATTAAAGAAACAATAATATACGCC
>NZ_BDHF01000192.1:0-1572 GCF_054786115.1 Treponema sp. R80B11-R83G3
CGTAAAAACAGGGTAAGCCCTTCCGCGCCGGATTTAGTGTATTGAAAAGTTTTACCCAAATCATTTACCAATACGGGATAATCAATAAAAATATTGGGGAGCAGTTCCGGCCAATGGTCTTCAAATTGAAAAATACGGAAAAAATCCAGCGCTTCATTGTAACGCAGGCAGGAAACGGAATAATGCCCCCCAATGGCGGCCATTTCCCGTTCTGAAAAATTTATTCCTTTTTTTGCGCATTCACTTATGACAAACTGCATGGCTTCACTAAAAGACGCCGAGTTATTATCATGGCTAAAAAAGAACGAAAGCATCTTCTCTTTGTCAGGATCGGATACGATATTAAAAGCTTCCGCCCAAAAACCGCGCAATTCGCCCCGGACGATTTCCATTGTTTTATGGGGAATCTCCGCGCCCTCTGCCATTAAAACCGCAAGTTTTTCAGCCGCCGCCCGCCTTATATATTCATTGGGACTTGTAAGAGATCTTTCAAACAGTTTGATTTTTTCAGAAATAGAATCATTCAATAAACCAAAATAAAAATCACTTGGGTTAACTTGATTTTGAACCTGTGATGCGCAAGAGAAAATTAACAGAGAAACAAATAAAAAACCCGAAAATTTTAACAAACGAAACAACATTAATTCCTAGGAGGAATACGAATTGTTCTTCCTGATATAATCAAGTTGGGGTTTCTAATGTTATTATACTTCGCGATTCTGGGATAAAGCCAGGGATTACGGTAAAAAGCTTCCGCAATATCCCATAATGTATCACCCCAGCGAATCTTATAATTAACGCCCTCTCTTGGAATAGTCGTAGGAACCTTGTATGACATAACCGGCGCGTTACTCGTTCTTCCCGTCTGCCGCTGTTTAGGTTCAGGCGCGTTAACAGGCGCTTGAATCACGGGCGCGGGTTCGATTTTTTGCTGAACCGGCTCCGTCTGCTTAACAGGCTCGACCTGTTTAACAGGTTCCGGTTCTTTAACAGGCTCCCGCTTAACAAATTTTTCGGTTACCGTCTTGTCAATAAATGTCCGGATAACATCAAGGCCTCCATAGTAGAACAACCATCCCGCAAGAAGCCCCAAAAGAACCAATATGACAAGCAGAACAATAATCCACGACTTGGAAGAACTTTTTTGCCTTATTTTTTTAGCGTGTTGATACAGGCTTGAAGGCGGCTCTTCATTTGACTCAAGTTCAAAATCGGGAACGCCGGCATCCTGAGAAGTGGCATCCATAGATTTTAAGGAAACATTCAACATATAATGCTCGCCGCTTGAGCCGGTATCAAGATCAACGGCTTCGGCGGCAATTTCCCCGTTGGTGTCGGAGGAAATAACCATCTCTATAGAAGGATCTCCCTTGGGTTTTGGTTTAATATTTTCAACAACCAGACTGCCAATATACTGGGCGTCGGGCATTGTACTTGCCGGACTCCTGTAAAGATCAATCTGCACGCTAGGTTGATTGTCGTGAACTGTGGTAAGTATTATCCTCTTTTTTATTGAAGAATTCTCCTCCATTATGGGATAGAATTCTCCGTTGGCGATCTTAATGCCAATAT
>NZ_BDHF01000193.1:0-1571 GCF_054786115.1 Treponema sp. R80B11-R83G3
ACTGCTTTCAGAATAATTCCCTGACGTTGATTCCCGTTGTTGCGTCAGAATCCTGTCGAGGTTTTGCCTGTCTACAATATTAATAGCAGAATATTTGTTGAAGTTGGTGTTGAACGCGCCTTGCGCTAGAGGCAGTATCCACATTTCATCTTTGGCGAAGTTCTTTCCTGCCGGTTCAAGCACGGCTAGCGTTATGTTTTTTCCGCCGTCTCCGGTGTAGTAGGTTTGGGCGTGTATGTTTACCATAGCGACCAAAAATAAAAGTAAAATTAACGATGTCATTTTTTTCATAATAACTCCTTATATATTTGCCCGCCGCAAGTCGGGTCGGGCTATGCCCGCAATATTACACAAAATTTTATTTACGCCAACGGTGCATTATTTTTTCTCCAATTCCTTATAGAGTAATTCTTTATTCCCATTCGCAGATAAAACCTGTATTTTTGAAAAAGCTTTCTTGACCTTCATTTGTATCGTCTTCCCAATTACCAAATTGACCGTATGATGGATGAGGAACCCGGTAAATTTGCATTTTATCCTCATGCCTTTGGGTTAACGTTGCATTACCCCGCTGATTCCAATTGGCATATACAAACGGCTCGCCGGTTACCCACTGATACTTGAACCCGCCAGTAGTATATCCGCCAAGCCAGTACATATTTTTATTATTTCCTTCACCTGAAAGCAGGTTTTCAATAAATTTTTGTTCTCCCGCGCTGGTAATTGTCGCAAGATGCCCTTCCAGTTTTTCGCAATAAAGTTTGGCGTCCGTCCAAGACATTGTCTGGTTAATTACTTCATACGCATGTCCATTCCCGCTGTAAAGCGTACCACGCTTAGGCAAAGTATTCTTTTTATAATCATATCCCGTCATCGCCTTCACGGCTACGCTGTCCGCAGATCCCGCGTTAACAATTCGCCCGTTTATACTCGCAACCCGTATCGCCAGCGTCTCGCTTATTTTGTTCGCGTCCACTGCGGGATACGTGACGGTTTGCGGCGTCTGTATCTTTACACCGACAGATTTCCCATCACGGAATTCTATCTTCCACCCGGAAGAGAACGTCACTCCCTGCCGCCCAAGCACCGCCCCTTTGTCGTTAAGCAAATCAAGCACTAAATTGTATTTCACTTCCTTAACAGGCGTCACCTGCGAAGCCCCGCCTGACGCGTTCTTTAACGGCCAGTCCAGCTTCCATGTTTCCGCCTGACCTGTACCGGCGAAACCTTCGTAGACCGCGTTCACTACTCCGGTTATCGGCACTGGCCATGACTCCAATGGGGCAAGACACGCGTCTATGCTTATTGGTATCGTCTCCTTGTCCCAGTCAATTTCTCCCTGCTTGAAATCTGCCGAGTAAATAAGAGTCATCGTCAACGGCGTGTTCTTGACATATCCGACCACGAATTGGTCACACTCGGTAAGCCGTTCCACCCATGCCTTGCGCCACGCTATCGCGTTGCGTATGTCCTTCCCCATGCTGCTGCTGGTAATGTCTGCGTTCACTATGTCCAGCCTGCTCACTATTTCCGCAGAGGACGGATTGTAATTCACCGCCTGCAGGTAATAT
>NZ_BDHF01000194.1:0-1567 GCF_054786115.1 Treponema sp. R80B11-R83G3
GGTCTATTCCCGCTTCAACGGCTTCTTCGGCTAAGTAGAGGGCATAAGAAGGAGTGCAGGTTAGCATGGTCGAGCCGAAATCGCGCATGACCATAAGCTGCCGTTCGGTGTTGCCGCTTGACATTGGCAGGACTTCCGCGCCGATATTAAGAGCGCCGTAATGCGCCCCCGGACCGCCCGTGAAAAGCCCGTAACCGTAGCAGTTCTGAACAATGTCATCCCGCGTACAACCGGCTGCCGACAGAGTTCTTGCCATTGACTCCCGCCAAATGTTAATGTCTCCGATGGTGTACTCATTGACTACGGGCTTTCCGGTAGTGCCGGAACTCATGTGGACTTCCACAATCCTCTCCTGAGGACAGGCGCGAAGACCGTGGGGATAATTTATCCGCAAGTCGTCCTTCGAGGTGAAGGGTAATTTTTCAATATCCGCTAAACTGTGAATATCACGAGAGGTAATTCCAGCCGCGATTAATTTTTCGCGGTAGAACGGCACTTTTGAATATACGGATTCCACGAGGTTTTTAAGCGCGGCAAGTTGAAGTTTTTTTCGCGCTTGCATGTCCATACATTCGTATTCAGGGTTAAAAATCATAATATCTCCTTTTATAATAATATTGGCTGTAATGAGGCAAGTTGTTCATCTGTTTTACATAAACGTCGGCAAACATCCCTTGCAAGGTTCATAATTATCAGGGCGAAGACTTTGACATCCATCTTGTAAATTTCCCGCAAAGCTTTATTTGAGATTGACATAACCGTAACCTGCGAAACGGTTTTAATTGACGCGATAGCCGGCATAATATCAAGCACTTCCATTTCTCCAAAAGCCTCGCCCTCTTTAAAGTTGGACAGATGCACTTTTTTTTTGCTTACCGATACCTGCCCTTCAATTATGAAATATATTTTGTCGTTGGGGCTTCCCTCGGTAATAATAAATTCATCAGGGTTATATTTCTCTTCCTGCATAAGCGGGATAATGGCTTCTACCTGTTCTTTTAACAGTCAGCCAAAGAGTGAATATTTCAGCAGAGTTTCAGGTTGTACCATTAGTTAATTTTATCAAAGTTATGGCGTTTCCGCAAGGGCGTAAAGGGTATTATTTTAGAAATAGTGTTGATCAATATGAAAAACACAAATATAATTGTTTTATTATGATAAATACAAACGATAATCCTGATATGGTTATCTGGGACGAGAAATATGCCACGGGGATTCAACTGATTGACAGCCAGCACAAAGAGCTTTTTTCCCTTACCAATGAGCTTTTCCACGCCTGTTTGGGCGAAGAAGAGACGCTTAAAGAAGTGTTCAAAGAGACCATGGGGCGAATGGTTGATTATGTCCGTTTCCACTTTGGCGCCGAGCAGGAATTACTGCAACGGATTAAATATCCCGGTTATCAGGACCATAAAAAGGCGCATGATATTCTGGTGAAGGATATTCTTGATTCGGTAAAGGAGTATAATTACGGTAAAAAATTTGTACCCAACCAATTTGTACGCATCCTTAGAGACTGGATACTAAGCCACATCGCCCTTACCGACAAGCTTTATGTCGCTTATAT
>NZ_BDHF01000195.1:0-1561 GCF_054786115.1 Treponema sp. R80B11-R83G3
ATTTATAACCTGATAATAATCAACGAACAGGTTTTTCATGTCCTCTTCACGTATGCCGATGCCGGTGTCGCTGACTGTAGCGTCCATCCATATATTGTTACCTTCATGCGTACAGCGTATTTTAAGTTCGATGGTTCCCTGTTTGGTGTATTTAACGGCGTTAGTGAGCAGATTGGTTAATATTTGTTTTACCCGCAGATCATCGCCATACAGTTCGCTTGGCAGATCATCAATTATATTTAACCGGAACGTTACCGGTTTTTCCCCAAGACGGGTTGTAACAAGGGTGATAATATCGTTAAGCAGGCTGGACATATAATACTTAACCGGCGTTATTGAAAGTTTGCCGGATTCAATTTTGGAAAAGTCCAGAATATCATTTACTATGCTCAATAACGTGCTGCCCGCGCTGCTTATCTTTGTTAAACTTTCAGTAACGTGTTCGTCAAGGGATTCTTCTTCCAGTATTAAATCGGTAAGCCCGATAACCACATTGAGCGGCGTTCTTAGCTCATGGCTCATATTTGCAAGGAAAGCGGACTTGGCTTTAGAGGCGGCAAGGACTTCTTCTTCCATTTCTTTGCGGCGGGTAATGTCGCGTATAATGGCGATTAACCCTACAACGACGCCGTTCTGCCAAATCGGAGCTTTAACCGTTTCAAAAACAGATTCTTTTCCGGTAAGAGCGGAGCGGACTTTTTCTTCAAGGAGTTGTAACTGATTATTTTCTATTACGGTCTTTTCTATATTACGAATCCTTTCCACCTGTTCCGCGAGCAGCCATGCGCCGTCCGCGTCTGTTTTATTCAGAAGATTCTCCTCATTAACACCTATAAATTCTTCAAAATATCTGTTGCATTGCGTGTATTTAAAATTCGTATCCTTGCAAAACATGAGATCCGGAATTGAATCAATTACCGTTTTAAGTTTGGATGTTTCAAGCGCGAGGGCGCCTGTCCGCTGGCTTAGAGAAAAAATAGATATATCGGAATTAAAAGAAATAGCCGACAGGCTTGCAAAGGAGGAATTATAAAATGCCAGGTGAACAGAAAAAAATTATCGTAGTAGACGATAACATCGAAAACTTGACCGCGCTTAAAAACACAATGAAGGACACATACGAAGTGTATCCGTGCCCTTCCGCATTAAAGATGTTTAACTTGTTGGAATTTTTTCATCCGGATATAATCTTGTTGGATGTGGAAATGCCTGAGATGAACGGGTATGAAGCGATAAAGAAACTGAAAAGCAACGAAAAATTCCAAGAAATACCTGTTATATTCCTGACCGCTATGGGAGACGCGCAAAGCGAAATAGAGGGATTAAAATTGGGCGCAGTCGATTATATTCACAAACCTTTTGTCGCCCCGTTATTGCTACAGCGTATAAAAACGCATCTCGCCCTTATGGAACAGAAAATGGAAATCAAGAGCCTTCTTGAGTTGAAAACAAAAGAAATCAGCCTGCGCGAAGCTGCGGAACTTGAGGCGGAAAACGCGTCCAAAGCCAAGGGCGACTTCCTGTCCCACATGAGCCATGAAATACGCTCTCCGTTAAACGC
>NZ_BDHF01000196.1:0-1694 GCF_054786115.1 Treponema sp. R80B11-R83G3
CGGTTCCTCCTCGTAGCACCCAAGACATTCTTCTTCAACTTGTAGCCGCCGTTGAAAAGAATTCTGAACATCCGCTTGCTTCCGCTATTGTCCGCGAAGCGGAAAAGCGCGGCCTTGAACTGCCGTCCGTAACAGATTTCAAAGCCATCCCCGGCAGAGGCATAGAAGCAAAAATTTCCTTTTCCCCACTCCCCATCCTCATAGGTAACAAAAAACTCATGGACGAACAAGGCATCTCTCTTACCGAACTAGAACCCGCCTCCGACCGCCTTGCCGGTGAGGGAAAAACGCCGATGTATGTCGCTCTGGATGGCAAGGCTGCGGGAATAATTGCCGTGGCGGACGTACTGAAACCTTCCAGCAAGGCGGCGATTGAGCGGCTCCATAAAATGGGAATTGAGGTCGCCATGATTACCGGAGACAATAAAAAAACGGCAAACGCAATCGCCAAACAGGTTGGAATTGACCGTGTGCTTGCCGAAGTTCTGCCTCAGGACAAATCAGTCGAAGTAAAGAAATTGCAGGACGAAGGACGCAAAGTTGCAATGGTTGGAGACGGGATCAACGACGCTCCGGCATTGGCGCAAGCGGACATTGGCATCGCAATAGGAAGCGGGACGGATGTGGCAATGGAGTCCGCCGACATTGTGCTTATGCGTTCCGACCTTAGCGATGTCCCCACTGCTATCAATTTAAGCAAGCGGACAATCCGTAACATCAAACAAAATCTGTTCTGGGCTTTTGGCTACAATGTGCTTGGTATTCCAATTGCCGCCGGTGTGCTGTACCTCTTTGGAGGACCGCTCCTCAATCCGATTTTCGCCGCCGCCGCAATGAGTTTAAGTTCCGTATCGGTACTGACCAATGCGTTGCGGCTAAAAAGATTTAAAGCATAATCATAATAAGGAGAAAAAAATGAAAACGACAATTAATTTAACGGCACTTTTTGCCCTGTTTGCAATTACAGTGTTTTCCTGTTCAAAACTGGACGTGGTGGGAAGCTACTCTGCTCGCTCCTTCAATGAGCTTTTGCAAAGTGCGCCGCAATTGGTATCAGAAGACAAGGCAAACGTCGGCTGGTCTATCTCCGCTCCCGACAACAGCGTCCGTTTTATCTGGAGCAAAAACTTCGCCGAAAGTCCGCTCTATGATGTAATGCTGGAAATTAACGCCGATCCTTTTATCGCGGCGGGACTTGATCCGTCAAAACTTCCCGGCAATTTTATTTTTAAAGACGGAATGCTCATAGTGGGGACAAAATTGGGAAACGAAAAATTAAGCTATCAAGGGGAAGCCTCGCCGCTTGCCTCTTATGGACAGATTGTAAAACTGAAACGTAGCAGTATCGGCTATCATGGGCAATTGGATCACTACGGTATTTCCTTGGGAGACGGCAATATGTTTGAATGGGCAAAAAATGTGGATACCAACGATAAAGACATCGTGTTTGTCCTTGCTCCCGAGCCGTTTATTGCCGCCGGAGCAGACCCCGCCAAAATTGACGGCTGGGCTTTTGCAAAAGTAACGGTTGATGACGAAAACGGAAAACCTGTACAGGTTGACAAAATATTAAAGCCGTTTAATTTGCGTTGAAATAATTTTTTATTTTTTCTTACGCCCCACTTGACATTTTTAAATCTATAACATACTATTCATACGTATTTAATAGGAATTAAGATATTTAATTCCAAATT
>NZ_BDHF01000197.1:0-1498 GCF_054786115.1 Treponema sp. R80B11-R83G3
CGATTTACCTATATATGTTGGTGAAACTGCTTTAGAGATATATAAATGCCTTGAAAAAAGATTATCGTATATTCCAGTTCGAGATGAGGCAGAAAAACATAGAAATATTTTAAAACGCCTAAAAACAGAGATGCAATAATACCAACTAAAACCAAAATAAGACCTTTCTTCATAATTTAACCTCCTAAATGAAGTGATCCACTTATATAATAAACCATCTTATATTTTAATGGTTACATTATTTTATGCCTATAATATATCCAAACAAATTCAAGGGGTATTGCACTTAACGTCCGGCGGTAAACGACGTTTTTTTGCGCCCGATGAAGAAAAGCGCGCAGCGGTTTTTCGGGCGCAAAAAAATGTGGGTGGAGTGAGGCGTGGGAGCCTTCAGGCGACCTAGCCGAACGGAACCCCGAGCCGCCGTAAGGCGGCGAAGCGTTTACCGGCCTGTTATGCGATGAAACCGCAACTGCCAATAATTAATTCACCTTCTGCCAATTTTCAAATAGACCTTGTTTATTGGATATAATTATTTTTGAATATAATTTATGCTCCCATATAAAACCGAATATACTTTACAATATTTTTTACAATTTGTAAACAGGGAAAAATGCCTGTTATAAATTTACGTTCACAGTAGGTTAGCGCATATATGAAACAGCGAAAAAGCTATAATACCATAATAAATTATATTTACATATGCATAAATACTGAATAAATTGAAAGGATTTAATTCAATTGTAAACGGGGAAAAATGCCTGTTATAAATTTACATTCACAGTAGGTTAGCACATATATGAAACGGCGAAAAGCCTATAATACAATAATAAATTATATTTACATATGCATAAATAGGGAATAAGTTGACGGGATTTAATACAATTTATCAAAAAAGATATTTTATTCATAATAATATAACCCAAAAATAAAAGAAATGTTTACTGTCAGATATAAGTAGGTCGCCCTAATCCTTTATGGGATTATTCCCTAAATCATTTTGCGGTTTTTTCGCATAACGTCCGGCGGTATATGACGTTTTTTTGCGCCCGATAAGGAAAACCGCGAAGCGGTTTTACGGGCGCAAAAAAATGTGGCGGAGCAAAGCACCACAAAGGGGGTAAGCCCGACTGGTGCTTTGCGTAGCCCGAGCCGCCGACAGGCGGCGAAGCATATACCGGCCTGTTATGCGATGGGCAGGCGTACATTATTTTTTTATATTTTTAACCTCATACCTTTTTCATTATCTTCATTAAATCCCAATTTTTTGTATAAATTATACCCAACTTCAGTTGCTTTTAAATCTATGCCGCTTACTCCAATTAATTTTGCTTCTTTTATTATTTCTTCAATTAATTTTTTTGCAATTCCTTTTTTTCTATATTCAGGAAATGTATATACATTCAATAATGTTCCAACTTTACCATTTATTAAATTTGGATTTGAAGGATATTCCGATATAATTAAATATGCCACTGAAACAACATTTCCATTATAT
>NZ_BDHF01000198.1:0-1560 GCF_054786115.1 Treponema sp. R80B11-R83G3
ACCCAAAGAAATTTTATGAGTCGATAAATACCGTAGACGCGGCGTATTCAAAACTTTCAGAAATTATTGATTCTGAAGTGCGTACAGTCGTAGCGGAAAATCCCCTGCGGGAATCGGTGAGAAACTCCAATATTATTATGGAACGCTTGTCGCGTGATGAAGCGGCTGTAATTGGGGAAGGTCTTGAAGTAGATATTTTAAGCACAACAAACCAGTCAAGTTCAAGTTATGAGCCGATTACAAAGGGAAGGAGGCAGCTTGCCGAAGAGATACTCGCGCGCTCACGGCGTATGGTTCCTGAATACGGCATAGAGCTTATTGACGTAGTAACGCGGCAAATCAGTTATTCGCCCGAACTTACGCCGAGCGTTTATGCGCGTATGATAAGGGAAAGAAACCAGATAGCGATGGCTTTCCGTTCCGAGGGCGAAGGGCGGAAAGCCGAGTGGCTTGGAAAAATGGACAATGAAAAGCGTTCTATTCTTTCCGCCGCATATACACAGGCCCAAACGATTATGGGAAACGCGGACGCGAGAGCGGCGAGAATTTACGCTGACGCGTACAACAGGGACAGGGAGAGACAGGTTTTTTATGATTACTGGAGAGCAATTGAATCATATCGTCAGACCATGCCAAAATTTAACAAAACTCTTACTACCGACATGGATTATTTCCGTTATCTTTATTCAACGAGATAACCGTTAAAAATGAGAATAAAAAAGGAATAATGATGGATCAACGAATTTATATTTCAGAAGTAGACAACAAAGCGGCTTTATGTTTTGATACCGGGCTTGATCCGCGATCTTTCGCCCGGACAAAAATGTCTCAGAGTTTGATAGACCCGGGGGTTATTGTTAATCCCGACGGAACACAAGAGACATGGAAAATAACCGGCGTAAATGAAACCGACGGTTTTATGAGGGTTTTTGGACCGTATGTGCCGGGAAAAAGGTTAGATTTACTTTTAGAAGAATTTGGATCATCGCAGTCACCCGAGTTAAAACAGGAAGCCTTGGAAGCAGTAATAAGCTGGAGTAAGGCAAAGATGCTGCTTGGCAATAAACAATCCGCAATAAATCCGGGCGCGTCATTTGTTTCAAAAGAAGGCAATGTTTTTTTTGCTCCTGAGCATATATCCGGACGCTGTCTCTATATTGAAGGCAATGAAATTGACAAATATAATTGCCCCGATTTAACTGGCATGGATGCGACAGCTTTTTGCGCCAGTGTAATGTTATATACAATCCTGACAGGGAATCATCCCTATCTTTCAAAAGATATTTTTCAAGACATGAGAGAAGGTATTTTACTTAACATTGATCTTGCCGCGCCTGGGCTTAACGCGCAATTATCGGAGCTAATTCAAGAGGCGCTTATGCTTCCTGTTGAAAAAAAGAATAAAAAGAATACCATAACAAAAAACGGTATTGAAATTCTTACCGATATTATTGAAATTTTAACGGACAAGGAAAAGAAGGCCGTATCTGTTTCTTCGTTATTCGAAACAGTGTCCCTTGAAAAAGCAAAACAAATTAAAAAAGAAAATAAAAATTATTT
>NZ_BDHF01000199.1:0-1540 GCF_054786115.1 Treponema sp. R80B11-R83G3
GTTAATAATGTGAGTAAAACAAAAAAAATTAGCAAGAGAACAGTTGCTTTTGGCGTCGCTGGAGCGCTTGGTGGAGGTATTGGAACACTTATAACAGAAATATTTATATCATATGAATATTCAACTAATATTCAAGCCATTATAGATATGGCTTTATGGGCGGCATTTATAGGCATGTGTATTTCTATTGGATTATTAATAGCGCAAAGTATATATCAAAAAAAGAAACCTGATATAATACTGCTTGTAAAGACAATATTTATAGGTTTTGGGATGGGAGCAATTTCAGGAGCTTTTGCCCAATTTATATATGGCTCCACTATAGATATAAAAAACATGTCTGTTATCGCTGTTGAAATTATAAGAGCGTTATGTTGGGGGATAATGGGTATCGGCGTTGGCTTGGGCGTTTCATTATTTGTACCTAATTATCCTAAAAAACGGGCAATTATCGCCGGATTCTTAGGAGGATTTATTGGGAGTATTTTCTTTATTATTTTGGCGAGTAATCTTTCTGAGGTTGCAGGGCGTTTTATTGGATTTGCAATTTTAGGTTTCTTTATTGGATTCACTATTTCATTGATAGAAGAAACTCTTCGTGAAGCATGGCTTACTGTTATTTGGGGTAAAAACGAAACAAGAACAATTTCATTAGGAAATAGACCAATTGTTTTTAGTTCATCACCCGATGCAGATATTTATATTTCTAAAGATACTGTCTCGCCGATAATAGTTACTGTGCAAATTGAAAATTCCAAGGTTGTTATGTATGATAAGAATAATAATCATCGGCGAGAATTGCAAAATGGTGAGCGGATCGACTTTGGGAAGGTAAGTTTTGTGGTTAATGTTAAAAAGTGAAAAAAATGATGTTAACTATCTTTGCGAGAATTATTCTAGTTGTTTCCATGTAGATTTTCCATTCTTGCGTATTTGCAATACGCCACACAAAACAATAATACCTACTATGTCAAATAAAAATTGTTCATAATATATCATATCATAAGCTAAAATAATAAAGAATGAAATAGTAGAAATTATTATAAGGAACACAAACCCAAATTTTTTCCAACATAATAACAAAATTAACCCAATAATTTTCGTAATTGCAACAATTGAAAAAAACACAATTAAATCGACACCGTAATCATAAAATAATTCCGGAGAAAATATCATGAATAAAATTAAAAAAACATTAATTAATATTAATAATACCAGACAAAAAGACGTAAAACCATGCCGTTCACGTTTAATAAAGTTTACACTATCACCAGTTGTCGATTTGACAATACTTTCTGTTTTCTGTTCTTCAGTTACAGGACGTTCTATATTATTCATAGTACTTTGCTCTTTTAGTAAATCTGTACTACAATAAGGACAAGTTTTCCATTCAGAAAGTATTTGTTTACCGCATTTTTTACATATTTTTTCTTTTTTTCCTCATCTTTCAGAATATGTAAAAGAATATCAAAAAGCTCGGAAGAGATATCATCTTTTAAAAAATATTCTTCACTTAATATTTTGATTTGTTGTTCTTTAC
>NZ_BDHF01000200.1:0-1537 GCF_054786115.1 Treponema sp. R80B11-R83G3
AAAAAGCTTTTTGGACGTTGAACCTCTTAAAAGAAAATATAATTTGAATAACGGCAATTTTCTTATCGGTGTTATCGGAACCGGTTCCATAGAACCTGATTCAATCAGAGGTTTTCATTACGAAATTTTTAGCGGTGAAAATAATATAAAACCTGAATGTCATATCAATCCTCCGCTTTGGTTAAAGGATGAATTTCCGAATTTTAAATTTAAAACAGACAGTTTATTATCAGGCGGAGATAATGCAGAATGGAAAATTCCAACAGGAGAATTTTCGGGTATAAGAGATTCTGGAAAACCCGGCGAATATAAATTACACGGTCACTGTCTTGCGTGGATCAATCAATCCCCTCCATGGATGATGCAAATAATACCTGAAAATATTGCTTCACGTGAATGGAATAATGACGGACTGTTTTTCTCCGGCAGTACAAAATCTACGGGGCCTTATTTAAAAGTAAATAAGACAACGGCTAGAAGAATTTATTTTAACCACATCCTGTATGTAATGCGGCATTTTATGTCCGTAAATCCAAGATATGATTCTGATACGCGACGCGGCGTAATACCGTTTCATTCATTTAATGTTCTTAATGAAGAGATTCATGAAAGCAGGTATATTGCAATTATAAAGGAAAATCCTGATGGATGGAAAATGGCGCTAAAAAATGTTTCGTGGTTTATGGCAATGACAGATACGGATTATTCTGATATTAGCAAGCATTATGTTTATCTGCTTTATAAGTATGCGCATATAGCGGTTCCTAACGCGCTTATGGCCGCTAAATATAAAGAACATTACCACGATGATAATATTGTTCCTGCGTACATGAAAATGGATGACCATGATGACAACGGCAGTATTGACGCTTATATTACAGAAAAACCTCCTATTCTTACTTACAATGATTATGATTATGAAGTTAATATTTTGTCAAAGATGATAATCATCTGCAATATGATTAAGGAATTAAATACTGCGTGGAAAAATGATCCGCTTTATGACGGCAGGAATTTAATTGAATGTATGGGAATCCAGGGGCATGAAAGAGTTACTCCTTTTACCATAAGCAGGAACCGGCGTTTTTTGTTTCTTTTTGCCGATTTAATTGAGCAAGGACTTTTAAATTGTATTTCTTATTCAGAAATTGACATGAAACAGCCTAATGACGCTCCCGGAGGTGAAGCTCTTGCGCCGGCAATTCTTAACCAGAAACAGGCCGATGCCATAGGTTATCAGTATGCCCTTCTTTTTAAATTATTCGATAAATATAAAAAATATATAGACCATGTTATTTTATGGAGTCAATATGGACATAGTTTTTTGAATAACTATGTATTCTTTGATCATGAAAAAATGGCAAGTCAGGCTTATTACGCCGTAATGGATCCCGATAAATTTATTAAAGGCCATTCATATTTAGACGGATTTTTTGACGTAGGATATGATAAGCTTAAACCCGAATATAAACCTGAAATGTAAAAAGATCAGGTACTTTAAAGGCACTGCTCTTTTTAGTTTGAAAATGTATATAAT
>NZ_BDHF01000201.1:0-1481 GCF_054786115.1 Treponema sp. R80B11-R83G3
GGGGGGGGAGCAGCCCACTCCCGTTGGTCGTGTGCTGTAAGGAAGAAAAAAAAGGCAAACATCCTTGTTTGCCTTTTTTTTCAGAAACAGCGGCGTCCATGCCCGCAACCGCCTCAACTCCGCCGCAGAAAAGCGTAGTTTGACCCGCCCGGCGTGTCGCATAACAACAGGCGAAGCGGAATACGCACACGGCTTTCGCAAATAAAACACCCTTCCCAAATTCCGTAATTAAAAAAAATAAATCGCTGATGACCCCTGCGAAAAAACCGCCATAAAAAATTATCGTCAAGTAAATCTTTAAAAAAGGCGGTTTTTCCGCAGGGGGGCAATTGTCGGAACAAACCGCTCTCATTTGTTAAACAAAAAGCGGTAAAATAAATCCCTCTTAATATTCCAACTTGAAAATTTAGTCGCTAAGACCCCAATGCGAAAAAACCGCCATAAAAAACCATTGATAATTAAATCATAAAAAAAGGCGGCTTTTTCGCAGGGGTAATTGTCTAAATAAACCGCTCTCGTTTGATAAATAAAAAAGCGAGTGTTTTACTCCCTCTTGGAATTACAACCTGTTAATTTTAATCGCTGAAACCCCATGCTAAAAAACCACCAGAAAATGAAGCATTGAAAGTGTATCAATGCAGTATAAAAGACGAATTTGCCACTTCTATATATATATTATATATATTTATAAGTTTCCTTTTTTTTTATTTAAGATACACAAATAAAAAAAAATATAGTAATAGGTGATAATAGGGAGTAACAAGGAGCAACAGGGAGCAACAAAAAGAGTGTAGTATAATCCTTTGTTAATCCTACACAACCATACACCATGATACATAAAATATTTTATTGCGGGGGGCGTGCGCGTCTCCTAAAAAAGCCATAATTTTGTAATTGGAAATTTTATCAATGTAGTAAAAGATTTTCTCGCTTTGTTTTTTGTTTTTATCGCTAACAGATAGCAATACAGAGCAACCAGTAGCAACAAGGAGTAATACAAAAATCAATCAAATTATAATTCGTGTTTTCACTACTGAAAATTAAGGGGGCAGGGGGGATGCCCAGAAACGCACGGCGTTAAGCCGTGTTGATAAATAATTCTTCATGGCGTGGCGCACAATAAAATCCCCACTTGTAAAAATTTTCGAAACAAACCGCTCTCATTTAATAAATAAAAAGCGAGAGTTGTACTCCCTCTTGATATTCCATCTTGAAAATTTTAATCGCTGAAACCCCCAATGCAAAAAAACCGCCATAAAAAAAATTCAACAAATAAAACTTGTAAAAAGGCGGTTTTTCCGCAGGAGGCAATGGCTGATAATAACCGCTACCCAATGACTGAATGACCCGATGACCGCCACATTAACTCAGTTTTAACATCTCCCTATATACCCTTATAATATAAATATATTATTTTATTATTAGTCATTAAGTCATAAAAAAAATATATATATATAAATAATATATATAAAGAGTAATAA
>NZ_BDHF01000202.1:0-1484 GCF_054786115.1 Treponema sp. R80B11-R83G3
CAATAAGTTTTTACTGATTGGCATTTCACTAGGAGTAGCGTTTGTTCTATTTATTTTATTAACCACGATAATGAGTTCTGGCCGTATGACAACGGAAGGAATGTCGCCCAAAACGGTTGTCAGCGCTTACTATGACGCGTTCAGTTCATTAAATCATCAGTTTATGGAAGCGTGTATTAAAGGCGCGGACAGAAGCGATATAAATGCGGCTTCAAGTTTTTATGCTGCTTTAAAGCAAAGGCAGGCGTATGAAGGATCTAAAGCCACATCAGTTATTCAGGCGAAAGTTTGGAAAGAAATGGGGGGGGAACTTCCGGCGCCTAATGTTTTTGGCGTAACTGACTTAAAAATTGATAAGATTGGCGGCGATGAATACGACGGGCTTATTGTTTTCCGCGCTGTTTATAATTTATGGTCGCCATTCGATAATTTTGCAAGGTTTCGCAGTGATGTTCTTACATTAAAATGGGACAAAGGCAAATGCTGGAGAATTATCGAAATCTTAAGAACAGAGAATTAAAGAGTTTGGTTAATCCAATTATTTATTAGATAGCGTGATAAAGAGGCCGATGCTGGCAAATTGGGAAGATTGTCTTTTGTGAACCATTTTGCGTCTTCTATTTCGTCTCCGTCGGGTTTAATCGTACCTGATGAATAACGCGCTTTAAAACCGAGCATCAGGGAATTGGGGAATGGCCACGGCTGAGATTTAATATAAACAATGTCTTTTACTTCGATACTTACTTCTTCGCGGATTTCCCGCGCTACGGTTTCTTCAAGTGTTTCTCCCGCCTCGTTAAAACCGGAAATAAGACTGTAAATTCCGGCTTTAAATTTTTTGTTATGCGCAAGCAGGATTCTGTTTTCATTATCGGTAATAAGAGTGATGACGGCGGGACAGATTCTTGGGAACTCCATTCGTCCGCACTTGGGGCAGATTCTCTGCGCCTGCATGGGAACGTCGTCATTTTTTGCGCCGCAAGTTCCGCAGAAACGGGAATCCCACCTCCACTGCGCGATATGGCAGGCGCGGATAATGCGGTCTGCGCCGGTAGTACCGCCGGATGCGCTGAACGTGGAAAGAATGCCTCGGACAGGGATAGCTCTCCAATCTTCGGATAAAACGAGGGCAGGAGGGACGGACACTACGGTAATCAAGTTGGCAGAGCCGTCCAATTCGGGTATCTCAAAAATATCGGGATTTTTAAAATATTTTGATAATTCAAATAAAAGCCCGCCTTCAATTTGAGAATCTGGAGCATTTACCGGTAAAAGCAAAGAATCACCCTGAAAGAAAAATGCCAACTTGTCCAAATCTTACTCCTGATTAATTGTAATAAAATTAATCTTGTTATTCAATAAATTATCATTTATATTTATTATGGAGAAAGTCATGAATAAAATAAATTATCTTGAAATGCTGCCGATAAACAGTATTGCCAAATACGCTAAGGGACACCCAAATGACGGCATTCCTTTTACCG
>NZ_BDHF01000203.1:0-1473 GCF_054786115.1 Treponema sp. R80B11-R83G3
TCTCCTGCTTGCGTTTATTTTTTCTTTGCCACGGCCTCTTTTTAATTATCCCTATTCGCCCGTACTTTTTGACAACGAAGGGAATCTTCTTGGAGCGCAGGTCGCTTCGGACGGCCAATGGCGTTTTTCCGGCACGGAAAAAGTAAACGAAAAGTTCACTCTTGCGTTAATCGAAACCGAAGACCGCAGATTCCGCAAACACTTGGGTGTTGATCTTTTGGCAATTGCGCGCGCGGCGTATCAGAACATTCGCGCTAAAAGGGTAATATCGGGCGGTTCTACCATCACCATGCAGACGATACGCCTTGCAAGGGGGGCGCGTAAAAGGAATTTATTTGAAAAGTTTATAGAAGCGTATCTGGCTGTCAGGCTTGAAGCGGGAAGGTCTAAAAATAAAATTCTTGCCCTCTATTCAGCTAACGCTCCTTTCGGAGCAAATGTGGTGGGTTTGGAAGCCGCAGCATGGCGATGGTTTGGCAGAAGTTCAAACGATCTTTCATGGGCGGAAGCGGCTGTTCTGGCGACTCTTCCAAACAGCCCCGCTCTTATTCACCCGGGACGCAACCGCGAAGCCTTAAAATTAAAAAGAGATTCGCTCTTAAATAAACTTTTTAAAAAAGGCTGTTTTGACGAAGAAACTCTCACTCTCAGCGAAGCGGAACCGCTACCCGGTGAGCCGCTCCCCCTGCCGCGCCTTGCCCCACATCTGCTAGACAGGCTTGTTTTAGAAGCAAAAAAAACCTCTACGTTAAAAAAATCCGCAGTCTTTGTCACTACGATAAATCGCGGCATACAACAGCGCGTAACGGATATTTTAAACCGCGCGTCAGACCGTTATGCGCTAAACGGAATCTTTAATGGCGCGTGTGTTGTGCTTAACACGCAAACAGGCGAAATCGCGGCTTATGTTGGCAATACAAATACGCTCCATGCCCCCGATGTAGATATCGCGTCTTCACGCAGAAGTTCGGGAAGTTTATTCAAACCTTTTCTGTATGCCGCAATGCTTGATTCGGGGGACATACTCCCATCGTCTTTGGTAAGCGACATCCCCACCCGTATCGGAAGTTTCAGCCCCGAAAACATGAGCAGAAATTATTTGGGAGTGGTCCCCGCTGACGAAGCTTTATCGCGTTCCCTAAATGTTCCCGCAGCGCGTTCTCTGCGAATTTTTGGCGTTGAAAGATTCGCCCAATTTCTCCGTTCATTGGGGCTTACAACCCTCTTTCGCCCCGGCAATGAATACGGTCTTCCTTTAATTCTTGGCGGCGCGGAAGTCACTCTTTATGAAATAACAAAACTTTACGCCAACCTTGGAAAGACAGCCGCTTCTTACTCCGCTGGTTCCTCATTAATTTCTTGCGGCGCGGCATGGCTCACTTTGGAAGCGTTGGTAAACGCGGCGCGTCCGGGTGAAGAGGCTATTTGGCGCGAATACGCCGGGGCGAGGCACATTGCATGGAACGAAGTGTC
>NZ_BDHF01000204.1:0-1465 GCF_054786115.1 Treponema sp. R80B11-R83G3
ATTGAAAACATCAAACCAAAACTGGTAGGCGGAAAACACAAAATCATTGACGAAACATTCAAGGACAAAGCCAGTTTCAAAGAAACCGAAGAAGGGGATTTTGACGATGCCTAACAAAAGCGCCGCGTTAAGCGGCGTAGATGAATAATGCGACACGGCAAGAGCCCCCAAAAATGCCACTGTAACAAAAAAAGCAAGTTTGCGCAGACCGCAAAGCGGTCTGATAGCAAACGACAGGGCGAGAAAACGGTATCAGACATTTTTTCTCTCTTGACCTTCATGTAAAAAAGACGTATGATTATTCTGTATAGATGAGAAATCACTACTGGAACGCTTGGACAAAATCATTTCCCTATTGGAAATTGCCAACAAACAACCGTCTATACTGATTAGAGTTGGAAACGGTGCGGCTACAGGTGCGGGAATACTTGGATTAATTTCAGTTATTGATATAATTAAAACATGGTTAGGAGGGTAATCTCATGGCATGGCAAATCATTTTAACAGTTGCTTTATTAATCACCAGTGCGGTACTTTTTTTTGTAACTAACAAATTAAAAAACAGCCGATAATCGCAGGAGGAGAAAAATGAATTTGATAATACTGCTTTGCATACCGTTAGTTCCGGCACTCATAGTAACAATTTACCTAATGATTTCCGTCAAAAAAGAAAGCAGACACCACGAGCCAAAAACCGCATAACCCTTTCAAACACCCCATAAATCGTGTCAAAAAGACACACTTTGTGTCTTTTTGCTCCATTTTTTTCTGTAATAGTTCATGGTAAATTCTTCCCTCTTTTTTGTGCTCTTCTCCTCCTTTGTGCTCTTAGTGTGCACTCTTCTTCTATAAACCCCTTCAGTCCCATTTACAATCCGCCGAAATTCATAGTATAATCAAGTGATTTGGGAGATCAAAAATGATTGGAAAGGCAATAATCTTATTGCTGCTCATTATTATTCTCGCGGCGGGCGGCATTATATGGTTCGATTATTTAAATCTAATTGACGCAAAAAGCGTACTCGCGCCCTATTACAAATATATCCCATTCTTGCCCGGAGAAGGCAGAAAACAGCCAAAAAAGACCGATGATGAATTGCTCAACCTTGACGCTGAACGGCTGGCAGTCCGGCTTGAACAAATTGACTTGCTCCGCATGGAAATAGACACCAAAAATAAGGATTTGGACAACCGCTACGGGGAAATCACGCAAATGGCGCAGGAATTGGAAGAACGTCAAAATGCGCTTGACGAGCGTGAAAAATCTCTCAGAGCGCAACAATTAGATGCCGAAAATAAGGATAGGAATGTCGAGCAGAACGCCCGGTATCTGACAGGCATGCCGCCGCAAAACGCGGTGGGCATCATCGCCAAGCTGGATGACCAGGACGCTATCGACGTTCTCCGGAAGACTGAGGAAATAGCCAAAGCCGAGGGAACAGCATCAATTGTTTCCTATTGGTTC
>NZ_BDHF01000205.1:0-1487 GCF_054786115.1 Treponema sp. R80B11-R83G3
TTTCCCAATCCCAAAACACAGCGGAAAATTCGGCAAAAGTCGGCATTTCCTTTGGTCCCGGAAGTAGCTTCCCTTTCCTGTTCAACAAATTGCAATAATTCCTTGCCGCCGTCTTATTGCTCTGTCCGGTAGTCCAGGGACCTAACCGTTTCCCCTCTCCGTCATAAGCATAGTAATAGACCACTGTTTTCCCCGAAGGAACAACCCTTGTAAACAAAGTAAAATCGTTGTGCATAGCAAAACTCCTATTTTTTTGAAAATTGATGTCATACCTGATAACACGAATTTTCAAGCGTTTTAGGCGTACCGAACCAGCAACGCTAATTCTTTACAGGGTATAGATTTATCACAGAGTAAAACCGCTGACAACTGTTGTTTAGTGCAATTTCAACAATGTTACCAGCATTGGGGAGTGGGCTTTTTACAATTGTACCAGCCTTACCAGCGTAACTATACCCGACAGCGTTAACATCATTGGAGAAAACGCTTTTTCCAGTTGTACCAGCCTTACTGAAATAGTTGTTACTTCTGGTAATACCACATATAGCTCACAGGACGGTGTATTGTATAACAAAAATCATACTGCTTTGCTAAATTGTCCGTTAGGAAAAACTGGCGTTGTCACCATACATAACGGCGTTAGCATCATTGGAGATAACGCTTTTTCCAACTGCACCAAACTTACCGGTGTAACCATACCGGACATAAGGAAAACTGCACGTTTTACCTAATTACAAAATAAACAGTTTCCGTAAATGCTTATCCCATAAGAAATTAGCGTTGCTGATTTTTACGCTATAAAACATGGGAAATGGGTGTAATCACAAAAGACATCATATTCCCAAAAAAGAGGTAGTTATGAAGATTCATAATGATTTTACCCTGTATTTCAGGGTTACTTCTTCGGGTAGGCGGGTTGTTTATTTCTACGCCTATGATGAAAACGGCAAGCGGACGCAGGGTAGGTCTACGGGGCAGACCAATAAAACGGCGGCTAGGGTGCTTGTAAACAGGCTTTTGAAACAAGGGGCGTTGTTGCCAAGAAAAGATGATATGCCTACCTTTGGGGAATACGCTGTGAACTGGTGGGATTGGGAAAATTGCGAGTACCTGAAAAAAAGACGGAAAAGGGCGAACCTGACGCAAAGTTATTCAGACCACATGAAGCGGAATTTGGATAAAGTTATTTTGCCGTATTTCAAAAATATGAGAATGGACGCAATTACCCCCGCCGTGATTGAGGCTTTTCTGGACAGCCTTATAAAACAAAAATATAAAAACACGACCATTAACGGCTACTACGGAACTTTCAAAACCATGATGATTGAGGCTGTGGAACGTGGGATTATAACCGCTGACCCTACCGCCAAAGTTGAACGGCTTATAAATGACCGAGCCGAAATTAAAATTATCACTCCGATTGAATTCAAAAAATTATTTGTGGGCGATTGGCGCAAGGTGTGGGAAAACAGCCATATTACCTGTAC
>NZ_BDHF01000206.1:0-1419 GCF_054786115.1 Treponema sp. R80B11-R83G3
CGGCGGTGTATTTTTCTAATATATTTTCAGCATTATCGGGAATAATAGATTCAGGTTTTAATAATTCGTAAGTTTCAATATTTAGGGCTTCCGCTATTTTTACCAAAGTTGCAGGAGAACCCCATTTTTTGCCGTTTTCAATATCGCTCAAAAAAGGTATGGATATATTTACTTTCTCCGCAAACTCAGCCTGTGATAATTTTTGATAACTTCTAAACCTTTTAATGTTTTGGCTTAAAATATCCCTCAAATCCTTCTCTGTCATTAATTATCCTCACAGATAATTAAATATGCTATTAGCTTGACAAATATAGAATAATCTTATAAATTAAGTGTATTAGCGAATAGAGAATTAAAAAGTTGGTGAAAATTATGGATTACGGTTTTAGTATACACATTCGTTGAATGTGTTTAAATTTTACAGTTACCCAAATAAAGAGGGTAACAAAAAAGGAGATTTTTCTATGAAGAAAAGCAAATTCTTGATTTTTGGGTTGATTACCCTGTTGTTGGTAGGCGGATTGGTTGTAGTGAGTTGTGGAGAAGAGGCAAAATACGACTGTACAAACAACTCACCTGGACGAGATAAGCCCGATGTAGATTCTTGTAACGATGGTTGGGATGGTTTCGGTAACAGAGATTGTTTATATAATTGTCAATATACTCAACACCAGAAGGGTTGGACACATACATCTTGTATTTGTATAGAAGACTAAACAAACAACACTCTCGTACAAAAAAGGCGAGAGTGTTTTCAGGATCAAATATGAAAAAAGCAATTATCTGCGGTTCTATAATAATAGTTCTTGGTTTACTCATCGCATTGGGGCCGCAGTTCCTGTTTAAGCTTTGCGCCCACAAAGAAGAAAGTTATCCCCACTGCCATTGGTCGGGGCAATCCGAGATTGGCATAGGATTGTTAATCGCCGCTTTGGGTGCTTGCATGATTGTTTTTACCGATAAAAAAACGCATCTGGGTCTGCTTATCGGTACATTCTTTGCAAGTATCATAGCTTTTGCAATACCTAATATGCTTATTGGCGGTTGCGGTATGATGTCCATGCAATGCCGCAAAGTCGCCTTTCCTGCGCTTACTGTTGAGAGCGTTGTTTTACTACTTTTTTCTGCAATTTTAATAGCTGTTATTGCAATAAAAAAACAGTAATAACTTTTTAATTAGCGTGATGTTAATGTAGAGATTAATACTATCAAAGAATCAAATTTGGGAAATAAATCAATCAATATAACCCCTTGACAAATATGGTAAATTATACATATTATTGTATGTATGAAATCTGAGCTGGATATTGGAGAGAAGGGAGAGAAAAATATGAAACAAAAAATAGTTTACACTGAAGCGCCTGAAGATATTTCAAAGGCATTAACCACAGGGGAAATCATCGCTGATTTTTTACCGCC
>NZ_BDHF01000207.1:0-1434 GCF_054786115.1 Treponema sp. R80B11-R83G3
GCAGTACCCAACGCCGTTTTACATTTACGATGAAAAGGCGATAATCGAAAATGTCCGCCGTATCAAAGCGGCATTTTCGGTTTTCCCGTCTTATAAAAACCATTTTGCGGTAAAGGCGCTTCCCAATCCGTATATACTCAAACTTCTCGCAGTCGAAGGCTTTGGCGCGGATTGTTCCAGCTATCCGGAACTGTTGTTAGCTGACATTGCAGGCATTAAGGGCGAAGACATCATGCTTACCTCTAATGAAACTCCGGTAAAGGAATATCAAGCCGCCAAAGAACTTGGCGCGGTGATCAATTTTGACGATTACACCCAAATTGAATTTTTGGAAAAAATAGCCGCCATGCATGCATGGCGCGGCTTGCCTGAATTAATCTCATTCCGCTACAACCCAGGCCCTCTCAAGGAAGGCAACGCCATAATCGGCAAGCCAGAGGAGGCAAAGTACGGCCTTACGAGAGAACAGCTAATTAAAGGTTATTCAGTTTGCAAGGAAAAGGGCGTAAAACGCTTTGCCCTGCACACAATGGTCGCTTCCAACGAGCTTTCCATTCCATACCACATTGAAACCGCGCGGATGCTCTTTGAACTTGCGGTTGAAATAAAGGAAAAAACAGGAGTACGCCTTGAGTTTATCAATCTTGGCGGCGGCGTAGGAATTCCCTACAAACTCGATCAGGAACCGGTAGATTATCAGGTTTTAGCCTCCGGCATACAAAAAGCGTATAACGAGATTATCAAACCCGCTGGACTTGATCCATTGAACATTCGCACCGAGTGGGGCAGGGTGATAACCGGCCCCTACGGCTGGCTTGTAGCCCGCGCCGTTCACAAAAAAGAAATTTACCGCAACTACATCGCCCTTGACGCCTGCATGGCAGACCTAATGCGTCCCGCCCTATACGGCGCGTATCATCACATAACAATCCTCGGCAAAGAAAACGCCCCGTTGTCTGAGACTTACGACGTGGTTGGCAGTCTTTGTGAAAATAACGACAAATTCGCCATTCAAAGAAAACTTCCAAAAATAGACGTTGCCGCTGACGGCGGGGCAGGTGACATCGTCGTTATCCACGACGCAGGCGCCCACGGAAGAGCGATGGGTTTTAACTACAACGGCAAACTCCGTTGCGGCGAACTGCTTCTGCGTCAGGATGGCTCTGTAGTACAGATCCGCCGTCCCGAAGAAGTATACGACTATTTCGCCACGCTTGACATTTCGGGGGTGAAAAATTTCAGCTAGGATGAATTAGGTTATATTGCCGTAAATTTTCGCAAAGGCATCATTAGAGTTGTTTTGAGAACATCTTAAATGATTTATAAATTAGTAACTTCTATTATTTTGGATATATTTTATTATTAAAATTTTTAATTTCTTCTTGTTGTTTCAATGTATCATTATAAAAACTTTGCATCTGTGGATTATAATAC
>NZ_BDHF01000208.1:0-1463 GCF_054786115.1 Treponema sp. R80B11-R83G3
ACGTGTCAGCCAGCGCGGTGTAATCGCGCCGAATTGCGGCGGGGGTTTGGTAATGTCCGCCCGTTGGTACGCTTGCGCTTTATTCAGCGCGTTTAGTTCTGTTGTTGCCATAAAATCTCCTTCCTGACCACTAAAAATATAATTACATTTTGTGGTCAGGTTGTAATATAATACAAATTATTAAACCTTTTGTATACTAAATATATTCAATATTTTTAGTGGTCAGGTTATTCTTCCCAGAGCCATGTTGACAAATAACGTTCGCCCGTGTCTGGCAATACGGCTACTATGGTTTTGCCGTTGTTTTCAGGACGCTTGGCGATTGTCAGCGCCGCTTCAAGAACGGAGCCGGACGAAATACCCACTAGAATGCCCTCTTCCTTTGCAAGCCGTCTGGCAGCGTTTCCGGCTTTGACTTCATCAGTCTGATAAATCTCATCGATGACGGACGGATCATAAACCTTAGGTACAAAACCCGCTCCAATACCCTGAATCTTATGCGGGCTGGGCGAGCCGCCTGAAAGCACAGGAGAGGCGGCAGGTTCCACGGCGACTACTTTGACGCTGGATTTTTTCGATTTTAAATACTTTCCCGCGCCTGCCAAAGTTCCGCCTGTTCCAACTCCATCAACCAGAATATCGATTTTTCCATCAGTATCGTTCCAGATTTCCGGACCGGTGGTTTTTTCGTGAACTGCCGGATTGGCGGGGTTATTGAACTGCTGCGGAATGTAAGAATTGGGAGTTGCAGCCGCCAGTTCTTCAGCCTTGGCGATTGCTCCCTTCATGCCTTTTGCCCCTTCGGTAAGCTCAAGCTCTGCTCCAAGCGCTTTGAGCAGTTTGCGCCGCTCAATACTCATGGTTTCCGGCATGGTCAGGATTATCCTGTAGCCTTTGACCGCCGCAACAAAAGCCAGCCCAATGCCGGTGTTGCCGCTTGTCGGCTCAATAATAACCGTTCCTTTCTTAATTTTGCCCTCTTTTTCAGCGGCCTCAATCATTGAAAGCGCGATACGGTCCTTTACGCTATGCAGGGGGTTAAAACTCTCCAATTTGACGTAAACTGTCGCCCCGCTATCATTCAGTTTGTTGATTTTTACAAGCGGCGTATTCCCGATAAGATCGGTAATTTTCTCTACTCTTGCCATAATATTCTCCTCATAATTTAAAGTTTAGTAACCATATAGGATTACTAGGTATAGTATGTCCTATGATTCCTAGTTTGTCAAGGGGTATTTTGTGTTTTTGTTGTTATTTTTTCATTATTTATTTTTAAGCCCCACAGCACTTTTTGTATTTTTTTCCGCTTCCGCATGGGCATGGGTCATTTCGTCCTGTTTTTGGAATTCAAAGGGCTTGACGCCGGTATTTACCGCGTGAACAAAGTGGTCGAGGGAGAAACGCCGCTTGACGTTCTCTGTTCATCGGAAAAAAAGAGCGCCGAGATTCCCGAAGGCTATGTA
>NZ_BDHF01000209.1:0-1405 GCF_054786115.1 Treponema sp. R80B11-R83G3
AAATCCCAAATTTGGGATATATATGAAATTTATCATTTTTGGTGAATAGTGTAAATGTTATTATTAAAATGTAACTGACACCTCTTTTTCATAGTGTACCTTCACTCCCGACCACCCCCATATATAGCGTACCTTTTCATTAAAATCGGCTGCTGCCGAGCTTCGCTCGAGACAGCAGCCAAAAAAGCGAAAAAAGTAAAAAATCTTTCGATTTCAGTCAAGCAAATTGGCACTTTCACGCCATATATAGGTGTCTCTTGTGAGACGAAAAAATCTATTTTAAGGAGTTGAAAATGAAACATCTATTTTTTCTTGTAATGATTTTTTCATTACTGCTTGCCCCTTGTGGTTGCAAACATGACGCAAGCCAACTTGACGACAGTCAAACCGAGACAGGTCTGCCGCCTACTGTGGAAATCCCCGCCGAAACGGAACAGGGAGCGGAACAAGGACAGCCAGAAACAAACGAGCCTGAAACTATTGAAGGGGGAGAAATTGAGCCAGTGCCGAATGATACAGAGCAACCTGTACCAGAAACGCCTATTATTGAACCGCCAATAATCGAGCCGCCGATTATTGAGACACCGCCAACAGAGCCACCAGTAATACCGCCTGTGGTCGAACCGCCTACAGTAGAGCCACCGCCGATTGTAGAACCACCGACAGAACCGCCAGTAATACCGCCAGTTGAACCGCCAACAGAACCGCCGATTATCGAAATTAATGAGTTACGCCCTGACTTTTTAGAACAATTAAAAAAAGTGGAATACATCGAGTTTCGGGTAAAAAGATCGGGCAATTTGCAGGGTATCAGCGTCCACATAATGCACAACGCCGCCAATCCCTTTGTTTACAATTTCCCCAACATTGATGTTGCGTTAGGTGAATATATAACCCTACATTTGCGGACGCTTTCAACAAATTGCATTAATGAATTAGGGGATAATCTTTCTCTATCGGGCGGTTACGAGTCATGCCCCACCGCTAGGGATTTATGGGTAGAAGGTTCAAACAAATATCTTTACAAAACCGACATAGTTTATTTAACGGACGCAAGCGGTAAAATTTTTGACGCAGTAATAATGAACGAAGCCCCTGCCGCTAAATGGGCAAAAGATGTAACGCACTTTGAGCAAATCTCTGAACACCTATGGAATGTCGAAGCGTGGGAAACAGCAGACGATGAAAAGCCAACGCCCTATGACGCAGTAGACACATCGGAGATAACAAGCACATATAAAAGCGTCAGCCGTTATGAATGGCGAGCAAATCATTTTAACACAACAGATTGGTATGTTACTAAAACAGGCAACACAACGCCAGGACTGCCAAACAAATAGGAGGAGAATGTAATACTTGTTCGGGAACTAACCAAGTTTCCGAGCAAGCCAATTAATTCAAAAAA
>NZ_BDHF01000210.1:0-1413 GCF_054786115.1 Treponema sp. R80B11-R83G3
AGATGAATTATTGCCGTGGTCCGCATATCAATATATTAACATAAAACTAATAGTTTAATATAGGGGAACCACTAAAAACCTCGGTTAGGTTTTTAGTGGTTCCTCTAAGAAAATCGCGAATTCATTAAAACATAAAGAATTATTGTAAGGCAATTTTCTTCTTAGGTTATGAAAACATCTAAAAACTGAAGTTTTTAGATGTTCTTATAGTTGATTTTTTGCGTATTTTAAGGTATAATGATACTGGAAATGTGTGTCCAAAATGGCGTAAAAACATTAATTTTACTCGTTTTACTCGTATGTGTAAGCCTTTTTTTTGGCAGTTGTGAGGCGATAGATAATATTCTGCCTTCCTCCGGCTCCTATAAAATTAATGTGCAGATAAACGGCGTTTCCGTTGATGAATGTTCCTATGCCAGATCAATTGATAAAATAATCCCGTATTTTGAAGAACCTGTTACGGGTGATCCAGATGTAACCGCCCTTATGGTTTTTTTAAAGGATTCCCATGGAGAAATTGTCGGATGGAAGGTTGTTTATGTTCTGGATCAGGAAGCTGAAGAAAAAGAAGAAAAGCCGTCAACGGATGATAATAAAAATGAAAATATAGAGGAAAATAAAGATAAAGACGGAAATAATGATGAAGATAAAAATAAAAACGCAGATAAAGATGAAGCTGTAATTTCAGAAGACGATAATACCGAAGAAACAGTATTAACTGAGGATGTTAAGACGTTTGAATTTTATAAAAACGGCGATGAATTGACTGTTCCCGTACTGAGTTTGGATAAAGAATTACCTTCTTTCCCAATACCGGAAAATTTACCTATGGGCATATATACAATGGTTTCTCAGGTTATGAGCGATAAAGTTGTGCTGCAAAGGACGGAAAAGAATATTTTTTATCTGGGAAAAAATACTTTTTCTTATAAAGGCATTAACGTATATTTGCCTGGAATAGGCGGTACTTCTCAGCTTATACCAAAGGGAATGGTTGTAATGCTGGAAGTGAATTTGGACTTTGACAAACGGCTTAATCCGTATATCGTATGGTACGACGGAAAAAATAAAATTAAAGAAGGAAACTTTTCTGACGATGCGGGCTTTATTTTCTGGAAAGCGCCGGAACAGAGCGGTTTCTTTTCTTTACGCGCGGAAATATTTCCCGTAGAAGGTTTTGATGAGTTAACGGGTTATAAAAAAGAAATCTCCCTGCTTGTTTCATCCAAGATAACAGACCTGCATCTTGCTTCCCCAAATATTGTACAACCAACGTACTGGTATACGATGGAAGGTAATTTAAATGATTCGAAAATGCCGGCTTTCCCTGAAAGGGCGTTAAAGCCAGCTTTTGAAACCAAGCTAAAATGGAAAGGTTTTGACGGAACCTACGGGCTTGCTACCGAAAATAAT
>NZ_BDHF01000211.1:0-1395 GCF_054786115.1 Treponema sp. R80B11-R83G3
GTTGCGTGTTGCGTGTTGCGTGTTGCGTGTTGCGTGTTGCGTGTTGCGTGTTGCGTGTTGCGAACATTGCTTAAAATTGCCGAAGGCAATTTTAAGCTTGGAGTTTGGGCTGTTTGTATGTTCTTATTAGCCATGCTGTTATTTTATAGAAATCTCTTTAGGTTTGCAAGGGGAATTTTGGGGGAAAATACAAGGGGTATTTATGCCTTTTGAGTGCCGTTGTCAGTTCTGGGCGGATGTTTCCTCATGTAGCGAAGCATGAAATAAACGGTAAGGCTTAGTCCCATAATAAGAATTCCGCATATAAATTGCAGTAATAAAGACATAGTTATCCTCCTAAAATCCACTTTATTATAACATCAGCGATAACGATAAAACCTAAAGCACTTGTAATAAGAACGATTGTTTCCATTATTCTGGTAAATTTGTTTACAGGTCTGGGCATATAATCCGCCACTTGCCTCATAATATCATTCAGCTTTTCGAGCGTTTTATTTATAGCGGTTAAACTTCCCACTACGTTATCAATGCTTCAAATATACGGCTTTTGGAGCGAAAAGGCAAGCGGTAAAAAGGCACGGGGGTGTTGGGGGGACAATGCCGAAAAATCCCTTGAAATCCATCTGCTTTATCGCTATTATATAAAAGTGAGAGCGTTCAAATATACAAGATTCAGCCGTTTTGCAAACAAGGAAGGCATTACAGACCGTGAATTACTGGAGATTGTCGATCAACTTGAGGCAGAACAAGCGGACGCAAAAGAAGATTTTGAATTGACTGACGCTGAAATAAGAGCATGGTTAGACCGTGGAACTTTGATTGAAATTACAGAGGGGGATTAGTATGAAGTACAAAAGCGACATTCTTGAAACAATTCACGAGAGCGCAACTGAAAAATTCCATATTGGCGCTATTTCCGAAGCCAGAATGCGTGAATATGACGAATTATGCCTTACACCAGAAACCTCAAAGAACAATAACGTACATGAACCTGTAACCATAGAACACGCCGATCTTGTAACCGCATAGCCCAATAAATTGCAATCCGGCGTTGCCGGATTGCTTGGGAGTTTTGCCAAAGGGAGAACTACAGTATTTATTGCGTTTTTTGCTTTGATAAGACTCTATGCTTTATTATTGTTTCTTGTGTTTGGCAAAACTCCAGACTGTGATGTGCTAATTACCGCTACAAGATGTATGCCCAATAAATCCTTGAGTACAGGCAGGGCAGGCTGCGGGTGGCAAAAACATCTTCTGGAATTCTCCGCCGTAGGAGGCTTTGGAATAACACAAAGAAAATTCAGAGAATAAACGTCCGGCGACAAACCCTAGATAAAGCTTTCAAACTACGCTATTTAGTCGCCGGAAGGCTCCGTAGGCGGTATCCTCCAGAGT
>NZ_BDHF01000212.1:0-1396 GCF_054786115.1 Treponema sp. R80B11-R83G3
CATTTATTATTTGTGATAAATTTGCGTCTTTATCTTCCGTCAGGCGCTGCCTGTTTTTAAAAAAGGCGTAAAAAAAAGCGTTTTTTCTGGCCTCAATTATGGCCAGAGTTACAGTTTGCGCAAATTTTTCATTATGGGCAATACATTCAAGAGTTGGGACAGGCGCGAATGGGGCAGACAAAGAGAGGGCAAGCCCCTTGGCGATTGAATAACCGATTCGAAGGCCAGTAAATGAGCCGGGGCCGCCCATGCAAAGAATACCGTTAAGGTCTTTTGGCATTATGCCGGCTTTTTTCATAAGGCTGTCAATTAATTCCATAACAAGTTCCGAATGTCTTGTTCCGGCCTCCGTTTCGGAGGAAAATATTTCGTTCTCATTCGCGGCCGCTAAGGAAAGGAAAGATGCAGCCGTATCTATCGCAAGCAATTTCATAATTTATCAAGCCCTTTAATTTTTATCGCTCTGGAAACAGGGCTTGTTATCTCCATGCGGATCTTAATTGAATTTTCAGGAATTGATTTGGGTATGCGTTCGCTCCATTCAATTATTGAAATTCCATTGGAGTTGATTATTTCATCTCCGCCAATATCTTCAAAATCCTTATCACAATTAAGACGGTAAGCGTCAATATGGAGCAGGGCGGGGGAGGGGCCGTTTTGATATTCATTGATTATTGTATATGTGGGGCTTGTAATGTTTTCCGTTATGCCCAAACCAAGCGCAATGCCCTTTGTAAGGCAGGTTTTTCCGCTTCCAAGACAGCCTTCAAGAGCGATAACGGAACCTGCGGTAAGAAAACGCGCAATCCGTTTTCCAAGATTAATAGTTTCTTCAGGGGAATTAGAAACTATGTTAACCATAATTTAATCGGCAAGTCCGTCGGCAGAATCCAACTCGCTTATATAATGTTTAAGTTCCCTTATTACCGGAACAAGAGGATAATCAACAGCGTCAATAAATGTTACGTTAACGTCTTTTTGCCCCGTTGGCTTTACTTCTATGGAAAAATCAATACGGTAATCGTTATGTTTGTTATTTAATTCAATAACTGCGACGCTTGTATAAAGTTTTCTGTAGTAAATTGGGACATCCTTTCTGATCATGTCTTTTAATGTTACAATTTTCATCCTTTTATCCTTTTTATTTTTTTACTCCTGTGAATATTCATATACAAATGAATTAATTACATTCATTGATTTTTGCGTTAATTTAAGGAATTTCATATGAATAATAGTATTTACGCCCATTCTATTTGTCCTTAAAACCTGCCCCAAAGCCGCTAAGTTTATATCGCATAATATAAATTCAACTTTAAACCTTGCTCCAACCAATTACGGTTTCTTTCACAGCGGCGTTTCCGCAGAAGACAGACGTCCATCGCCTGTTCAATGTGCC
>NZ_BDHF01000213.1:0-1736 GCF_054786115.1 Treponema sp. R80B11-R83G3
TTTCCCAATCCCAAAACACAGCGGAAAATTCGGCAAAAGTCGGCATTTCCTTTGGTCCCGGAAGTAGCTTCCCTTTCCTGTTCAACAAATTGCAATAATTCCTTGCCGCCGTCTTATTGCTCTGTCCGGTAGTCCAGGGACCTAACCGTTTCCCCTCTCCGTCATAAGCATAGTAATAGACCACTGTTTTCCCCGAAGGAACAACCCTTGTAAACAAAGTAAAATCGTTGTGCATAGCAAAACTCCTATTTTTTTGAAAATTGATGTCATACCTGATAACACGAATTTTCAAGCGTTTTAGGCGTACCGAACCAGCAACGCTAATTCTTTACAGGATATAGATTTATCACAGAGTAAAACCGCTGACAACTGTTGTTTAGTGCAATTTCAACAATGTTACCAGCATTGGGGAGAAGGCTTTTTCCTATTGCACCAGCCTTGCCAGTGTGACATTGCCAAACAATACCGCTTTTACCGCCATCGGAAGCAACAGCGATAGTACTGGTATTTTTTCTGAATGCACCAGTCTTGCCAGCATTGTCGTACCAAACAACGTTAAAAGCATTGGGAATAATGCTTTTTCCTATTGCACCAGCCTTGCCAGCGTAACATTTGAAGGGACGATTCCTTCGAGCGGGTTTAATAGTAACGCATTCTACAATCTCGGCGACTTGCGGACAAGGTTTTATGCAACGGATTCAACCAACGGTACGCCGGGAACGTATACGAGATCTGTCCCTGGGAGTAGTACTTCAGTGTGGACGAAACTGCCGTAGGGAGAGGGGAAATGGTTAGTGGATAGTGGGTAGAGAAAGCGAAATACTAACCGCTAAAAATTTTACAGGAGGTTAAAAAAACGTTTCATGGCTGTTTCAAGAGAAACCATATCGCTCTCTGATAATTCCGCTATTTTATTCTTTAGGCGGCTTTTATCAGCGCTCATGATCTGGTCGGTCATGGCTTTATTTTTATTGCCGTTCACGGTAACAACCGCCTCACCGGGATATATGCGTGAAGTATTGCTTGTAAGCGGAATTACAACTACCCTCGCAAGAAATTTGTTGGCTGTGTTATTACTTACAATTACCGCCGGTCTTGTTTTATGTATTTCTGTTCCAACCGCAGGGTCGAATTCAACCCACCAAACACTGCCACGAGTCATGCCGAACGTACCGGCTTTGAATCAGCAGGACCAAAATAGGCATTGCACCATTCGCAGGCTTCCCGCTCCCGTTCAGTATCGGCAGCCATTGCCTTATACGCTTCAACATCATCGGCATTTTCACTTTGCGCTTTTTTCCGCAAATACCCTACATAATCAAGCACTTCGCCAATATATCTGGAGGGAAGTTTATCAATTTCCTTTATCAATTCAACCTGTTCAGTCATGGATTACTCCTTGTAAGGAAAATATAGCATGGAAACCAAAATTTTTCAATTATAGGAGATTTTGAATGAAAAACTTTTTACTTTGCTTTTTACTAGCCATACCGAGTTTTCTCTTTGCCCAAACCGCCGAAAGAATTGAGCGGCTGTTGGAGCAAAAACAGGTGAGCTATCGGGACGCCGCACTGCTTGTGTTGGAAGCGTCGGGGCAGTTGGACGGCGAAAAACAAACAAGCGCCGATGACGCTTTCAGTTTGGCTGTCGAGCGAGGGGGGCTACCCAAGGACACGGCTTCAGGCGATTCGGCACGGCTCGATAACGTATCCCTGCTGTTAATGCGTTCTTTCAAC
>NZ_BDHF01000214.1:0-1389 GCF_054786115.1 Treponema sp. R80B11-R83G3
GATCTGCGCCGTGCCGTTTCAGGAGCGCAGAAACAAAACGCTATTATTAAAGATATTTGCTTTTCAGGCAACGGAGAGCCTACCCTCTCCTCCGCTTTTCCCAATGCGTTAAAATTGGCAGAAGGTATTAGAGCAAAAACGGCTCCTTCGGCGCGGCTTGTGGTTATAACTAACGGCGCGGGACTGTTACAGCCGCGAATTTTTTCGCTTTTAAAAGAATACGCTTTTTTACCCGCCACAGACATCTGGTTAAAAGTGGACGCGGGAACAGAAGACTGGTACAACAAAATAAACCGCTCAGACGTTCCTTATGAAAAACTTATCGCAGTAATAAAAGAATTTGTTTCCTGCTCCGCTGTAACAATACAGACAATGCTCTGCGCGATCAACGAGGAACAACCGTCAGAGGCGGAAAAAAAAGCATGGGAATCGCTTGTATGCGAATTGGCGTCAAAAACGGAAAAAAGCGCGAACAATATTGACGGTAAGATAAACGCCGGTTTTCGCAAAATACAGCTTTACGGCAAAGCGCGTTCCGCGCCTGAAGATCCGTTAGCATCTTCACTGCCAAGCGATTATCTTGAAGAACGCGCCGATTCTTTGCGCCGCGCGTTATATGAAAAGGGAATATCAGTACCTGTTGAAGTTTATTTGTGATTTTTTCCGGAAGAATACGCACAAAGATCACCAAGACGCTAAATAAAAGCCCCCGACCAAACATCAAGGGCTTTAAAACATTTTATGCTAAATACTCGTACTCTTTTAATCTTCCCTTATGCGCATCTTGTATATTTCAAAACCTTTACCTATTGATACAAGACAAAATATTTCTCCATTTTGCCCCCAACTTGGAGAAATAACAGTGGCATTTCCGCTGCTTACAGGAGAAACATTAGTACCATCAGCATTCATAATAAAAATATGCCTTTTAATAGTTTCATCGCTAATAGTCCTTTTATTAGTAATTAAGCCCAGTATATTTGTTGTTGTTCGCGTTCCTGTATTTCTAACAGACGTGCCTTTTGTAAATAAAATTCGTTTGCCGTCAGGTGAATAAGAAGGTTCATAACATAAAAACTGCGGATCAGAATAAATCTGGGTAAATTGACCGCTTTTAACATCTAATTCAAAAATATCACCGCCAAAAGAAGTCGGATTAGATTCATTTCTAATAAAAAGAATCTTATCTCCTTTAGGGGACCATGATGGCGAACGGCCTTCACCAATGAATGTAGTTTCTGTACCATTTTCTTTAACAGTTACTATTGCTAACCGGCTGCCTTCGTAAGCCGTAAAAACAATTAATCCATTCTTAATTGAAGGGAAATCATCACCATACTGTCCTATGGGCGCGCGGGAAATATATGTTTTTCCGCCGCCGCTTACATT
>NZ_BDHF01000215.1:0-1385 GCF_054786115.1 Treponema sp. R80B11-R83G3
AGTACAGTCAGGGCAGACTGTACTAAATAAATTCCTTGGGCATACATCGTGCTGTCGGTTGTTCAAATCAATGCTGATACTATAAGTATTAACTGTAGCGCAACTAAACGCCATAAACAGTGTCTCAAAATATGTGAGAATAATAACAAAAAATTCAACGGCGGCTGTTCTGCCTTTTTATACAATTGGTGAAGAAATAGCAAATTCAATACTTCACGGTATTGGCGCGCTTGTTGCGATAACGGGGCTTGTTTTTTTGATTCTGAAAAATACAGGATTTTTGGACGGACATAGGGCTGCAAATATGGATATTGCGGCAACAGTTTTATTTACTGCGACCATGACCGGAATGTTTTTGATATCAACTTTGTATCATGCGATACAAAGTCAGAGCGTTAAAAATTTATTCCGTAAACTGGATCATTCGGTAATATTTGTTTTTATTGCCGGAACTTACACCCCTATATGTTTAAGCGGCCTTCGCGGAGCATGGGGCTGGAGTCTTTTTGCGGTTGAATGGGCGCTGGCTTTGACCGGCATTATTCTGAACATTCTTGGTTCAAAAACCATAAAAAAAATTGAAATAGCAGTTTATATAATGATGGGCTGGGCAATAATTATCGGGTTCGTTCCCTTGATTCATCGTGTGCCGCTAATCAGCATAATTTTGTTATTGGCCGGAGGAGCCGCATATACGCTGGGAGCCGTTTTTTATAAAAAGAAAAGTGTTAAGTATACTCATGTTATATGGCATACTTTTGTTATTATCGGAGCCGTATGCCATTGGTTTTCAATATGGCATTTAAATTAGCGCTCTTAGTGAGAAATTTTTTCTAATAAATTACTAATTACCCGCAGGAGCCGCAGTCCCTGATCTGGATTTTCTTCGGCGGCGTCTCTTTTTGGGGGCGGGTTTGCCTTCTTCCGCCGCAGGCTTTGGCGGCGTTCTTTTAATTGTAATTCCTTTGGCGGAAAGAAATTTCTTAACGGCGTATTCAAGTTCAAAGCGGGGCGGATTCATGGGCATGACAAAAGTGCGGACTGTTTTGCAAATTTCTTTAAAATTCTCAATTGGGCCGGGTTTCCAGTCGTTTGTGCTTTCAAGATAATCGTAAAAAAGGGCGTTCATTGTAAAATCGCGGCGTAAAACGTCATCATCTATCGTTCCGAAAGTATTGCTGGTGTGTCCGTCTTTTAATGAGCGGAAAGTAGCGACTTCAAATATCCGCTCGCCAAAATACACGTGAACAAGACGGAAACGCCTGCCAATAATTCTTGAGTTGCGAAAGATTTTTTTTATGCGCCCGGGACTTGCCGCGCTTACAATGTCAAAATCTTTTGGTTTTTTCCCGAGTATCAGATCCCTTACCGCCCCTCCTACAATG
>NZ_BDHF01000216.1:0-1388 GCF_054786115.1 Treponema sp. R80B11-R83G3
ATACCCGCCAGCGTTACCAGCATTGGGGGGTCTGCTTTTTTTTATTGCACCAGCCTTACCAGCGTAACATTTCAAGGAACGATTACTAAAAGAACGGGCGATACGATTAATTTTGGTTCGAATTATCATAGTCCATTTCCCGGCGTTCCATTGGTTGAGTTTGTTTCGTAAAACTTAGCCTCCAAATTGCCGGAAAATGGACTATGATAATTCGAACCAAAATTAATCGTATCACCCGTTCTTTTAGTAATCGTTCCTTGAAATGTTACGCTGGTAAGGCTGGTGCAATAAAAAAAAGCAGACCCCCCAATGCTGGTAACGCTGGCTGGTATTGTTACGCTGGTAAGGCTGTTGCAACCGTAAAAAGCGCCATCCCTAATGGCATTGCAATAATTGCCTATGGTTACGCTGGCAAGGTTGGTGCAACCCGCAAAAGCATCTCCACCAATGCTGGAGGAAACGGTTACGCTGGTAAGGCTGGTGCAACCGTAAAAAAATCTAGAGCCTATCTTATTGTTGATAATTACAGTTTTCAACGATTCTGGAATTGAAGAATTTTGACTTTCAATATTTGACGCGCCGAATAAATAGCCGAAATATTCGTATACGGAGGCGCCATGAGAATTTTCATCTTCCCACCAAGTAGTGTTGTATAGTGTTACGCTGGTAAGGCTGGTGCAACCTTTAAAAGCGTTCTTTCCAAGACTGTCATTCCAATTTATGGTTAAGTCGGTAAGGCTGGTGCAATTACTAAAAGCGTACTGCCCAATGCGTTTAACACTTGGTATGTTTACGCTGGTAAGGCTGGTGCAACTGGCAAAAGCACCATCCCCAATGCTGTTAACGCTGTCCGGTATAGTTACGCTGGCAAGTCTGGTGCAATTAGAAAAAGCGACATCCCCAATGCTGTTAACGCTGTCCGGTATGGTTACGCTGGTAAGGTTCCAGCATTGGTTAAAAGCCCACTCCCCGATGCTGGTAACGCTGCTGGGTATGGTTACGCTGGTAAGGCTGTCGCAACTTCTAAAATCGCTATCCCTAATGCTGGTAAAGGTACTGCCGGAAAGGTCAAGGGAGACATATTTTGTTGGGTTGTTTTTTAGTAGGTTCCTAATGTTTCCATCATAAGGCCAAGGAGCGCCGAGAGAGCTCACATTCAGTTTGACGACGTAGGGGGTGGCTGCGGTGTTGTCTGGTTGGGCGGCTAGCCATGTTGCAAAACCGTCAATGCTTGTAAAGGTAGAATGATCGATAGGGTCAGTGTCGTTACAGCCTATCAAAGGTAGGGCAAAGAATCCAATTACCGCTATAATTGCGGCAATTCCGAAAAGTTTTTTTGTTAATCGCATAAAAATCTCCTTTTATTGATATATGAAAAAGCCTTATGC
>NZ_BDHF01000217.1:0-1353 GCF_054786115.1 Treponema sp. R80B11-R83G3
TAACTGTACAAAACACAAAAAATATTATTTTTCCTTTTCCAACCGCATTCCATTTATATTTACGGCCATTCGTACTGTTAAAATACAGAAAATCTTTAATACGGCGATTCTGCTTCCTTGCAAACGTTTTTACGTCAGAACAGTACAAATGGATAATACCCGTTTTTACTTTCGCAACACGTAAATTTGTTTTTTTGGAAAACAATTCATACAATATATCAATATCAAAAAGATAATCCCCTTCAAAACTGTCAAGCATTTCTGCTTTACGCATAAAAAAACCATTTGCTCCGATAGTGGGAAGTTTTTCAGGCTCAAATTTAATACTTAAATAATCTCCTTTGTCTGTTTCTTCACGGGGCATTTGCGTCCATTTATTTGTAATGCGACAGAGTCTGTCATAATTTCCGGTAAAAATACAAAGTGGGTCACCTATCCCTGTAAGAGCACAATATCTATTAATTACATTGTCCTCCCGTCTGTATGTAAATTCAATAGGTTCGCTTGCGGCAATTTCTTCTTCAGCAAAAGGCTTCATCATCATATTCAACCAGTCATGGCAGAGTAATATATTATCGGAATCCAAAAGACATATAATTTCATTCATCGCCTTCCTGACGCCAAGTGCCTTTCCTGCTTCTGCCGTTCTGAGCTGGTTGTGAACAACTATAATTTTAATATCGCAATTTTTTTTATATTGCTCTATTGCTTCCAATGTTCCATCTGTGGAACCGCCATCAGCGAATATTATTTCTATCAATTCATGCGGATAGTCTTGCGTAATAATAGCGTCCATATAAAGAGAAAATGTACGCATAGAATTAAATGTTGGCGTTACGATTGTGATTGTTTTCATTAATATAAAATATTCCTTTAAATTACAGCATATAAAATTAAACTATCAAAAAATTTGCTATGGTGACGTATATAAAATTTATATTCTGGTATTACATTTTTTAAAAAAATTGGAATTTCCCATAAATGAGCTGGGTTATGATATAAAGATATAGCTAATTTAGGTTTATCCCGCTTTAAAATTTTTTCTGCTCCAATTAACGCATCCATCTCTCCTCCTTCTATATCCATCTTTATAAATGTTACTTTTTCATCAATAATATCATCCAACTTTACTGCTTTAATTAAAGAATTCCCATTAATAGCTATAGAAGATGTTGGTCCTGAAGTTGTATTGAAGCTAATCATAGTATTTTCACGAAATAAAGCTAAATTATATAGTACAACTAATTGCGAAAGTTTGTTTATTTCCATTGTTTCCTTTAACACTTTAAATATATTACTATCAGCCTCGAATGCAATTATTTTGTTCAATCTTTTATTAAGTATATTTTTAAA
>NZ_BDHF01000218.1:0-1365 GCF_054786115.1 Treponema sp. R80B11-R83G3
TAACTGGTGTTACCACCAAAATCTTACCGCAAGCCATTCTTCCGCCTGATCATTGCCTGGCTCTATTTTCAATACTTCTTTCCAGTCCGCTTGTGCAAGGCGTTCCGCTTCGTGGAAAGGGTATTTATCGCCGCCAAGTCTAATATACGTCATCCCCCGATTTAGCAGAGTCCAGACATCTTTTGGGTTTATCTTTAATGCAGAGTTGTAATCGGCTAGCGCTGCGTTAAAATCCCTTTTCTGGAAATTTGCATAGCCGCGATTTTTTAGGGCATCAATATCATTCGGCTTGATTTTTAACGCGGCGTTAAAATCGGCCACTGCCATGTCAAAATTATTCCTGCCGCTGTATATTTGCCCGCGATTAAGGGCGGCGGCAAAAATCGGTTTTATCCTAAGAGATTCGCTGTAATCAGCAAGCGCTTTGTCAATATCGCCTTTATTTTGATACGCAATACCGCGAAAATAATATAACTGTTCTGGGTCATAAGCTATATCGGCATTTATGCCAAACGCAATGGTCAGTAAAGAAACCTGGTCGTCTTCATTCTCAATTATGTTTGGAATTGACTTTTTTTGATATTCTGAGTCATCGCCCCGCTTTATTCCAATAGCTTTAGTAAAATCGGCTATAGCTTTATCATAGTCTTTAAAAATGTTAATCAATACAAGGCCCCGGCGCACATACGCAAGTATAAAATTCGGATTAAGCCTTATAGCGTCTGTCCAATCCGCTATCGCCCGGCTGTAATCCGCTAATTCTTCATTCGTCCTTCCGCGAATATAGTACGCATTGGCTTCATTGGGGAAAATGCCGATAAGGGCGGCATACGCTGTTAAGGCGTTTTTATAATCCTTTTTATCAAAAAAGTACGCGTCGCCACGGAGGTAATACGCCGTGGTATCATCGGGTTTTATTTTAATAATATTGGCATAATCCGCTATCTCCCTATCATAGTCCTTTTTATATTCGTAAGCTTCGGCCCTAAGATAAAAGAAGTTTATATCATTCGGTTTCAGCCTTATTGCGGCGGTATAATCCGCTATCGCGTGATCATAATCTTTTACCCATGCGTATGTGTAACCCCGGTATACATACGCAGGGATATAATCAGTGTCAATTTCGATTGCCTTTGTGTAATCCGCTATCGCGCTGGCTTTATCACGTTGTACCGCGCCCCTGTTTAAATACGCAAGGAAATTATTTTCATCAAGTTTTATCGCGCTGTCAAAATCAGCTTTTGCCTTATCACTTTCGTGAAAGGCCTGTATGTAATAATACGCCGCGCCTGATATACGCGGCGGTAAATTTCGGGTCTATTTTTATCGCCTTGCTAAATTCTTCTATCGCAGGGCCTATTACCC
>NZ_BDHF01000219.1:0-1348 GCF_054786115.1 Treponema sp. R80B11-R83G3
CGATAGCGCCGTCCAGCCCCATTACGGCGATAACGACATCGGTAATATTTGCCTCTCCGTAAGCGGCAAGCGTTTTACTGTTTTCGCCGTACATCAGACAGCCCTGACGGTAATCCAGATTGATACCGAATTTATCCTTAACTTTTTCAACAAGCCCCTCAAGGATGGTTATGAAGCGGGAACTGAGACCGTAATAATTGCCAAAAAGCGCATGGGCGTTAGCAGCCGCCGGACCTATAACGGTAATTTTTTTAGGGCTTGAATCGAGGGGCAAAAGCCCGATGTCGTTTTTAAGCAAAACGATTGACTTCTCCGCCGCTTTTAGCGCAAGCTTGCGGTGTTTTTCACAGTTGATAACTTTACGCCCAAGTTTGCCGTATTTTCCCGACCCCGGCGGATCAAACATTCCCAATTTAAAACGTGTCCGCAGTAACCGCTCCAGAGCAGTATTGATCGCCTCTTCGCTGACAAGCCCCTTTTTAAAAGCCACAGTCAGCATGGGATAGGTGCAACCGCAATTCAAATCACAGCCGGCGTTTAAGGCAAGAGCCGCCGATTCCTCCGGCGATTTAGTAATTTTGTGGTACTCGTGAAAGTCGCGAATAGCCCAGCAGTCTGAAACAACATGGCCCTTAAAACCCCATCGCCCGCGAAGAATATCTTTGAGCAGAAAATTACTGGCGCAGCACGGTTCGTCAAGAGTGCGATTATACGCGCCCATTACAGATTCAACTCCGCCGTCCACAAGCGCCTTGAACGCGGGCAGATAAGTTTCAAAAAGGTCTTTTTTAGAAACAACGGCGTTAAAAGTGTGGCGGTCTTTTTCGGGGCCGGAATGGACGGCGTAATGTTTGGCGCAGGCGGCAAGCTTCAGGTTTTCGGGATCATTCCCCTGCAAGCCGCGTACCAGCGCAAGGCCGATTCGGCTTGTAAGGTAAGGGTCTTCGCCGTAGGTTTCCTGCCCACGTCCCCAGCGCGGATCGCGGAAAATATTGATATTCGGCGTCCAGAAAGTAAGCCCCCAATACTGGCCTCGGTTGCCCTGCTTAACCGCTTCATTATACTTTGCGCGCGCTTCATCAGAAATAGCGACCGCTATTCTTTCGACAAGCTCATCGTCAAAAGTCGCAGCTAACGCTATAGCCTGCGGAAAAACAGTCGCGATACCAGCCCTTGCTACGCCGTGCAGACACTCGTTCCACCAGTTGTATTCGGGTATCCCAAGCCTATCAATCGCGGGGCTTTTGTAAAGCAACTGGGAAACTTTTTCTTCCAGCGTCATTTGGGAAATTAATTCTTTAATTTTCGCTTCTCGGTTCATTGTACGCTCCTGTTTTTTCAATAATAG
>NZ_BDHF01000220.1:0-1346 GCF_054786115.1 Treponema sp. R80B11-R83G3
GATTGGTATTAGAGAAGACAGCGCTAATTCTAAAATCTATGAGTTAAAAGGGTACAATTCTCGTGAATGGATAGTAGATTATCTTGATGTTTTAATGCCGACTAATATGATATTTAAATCTATTGATGTTATTGAAATTCCAAAAAAATTGGAAAAATATAAAATATATGATTTTTAATTTATTATTCTTGAAAGGGGGAGAACATGGAAATAAACAAGAACAATGAAAAAATAATCGAATTAACTGACAGCAAAGTTATAACAGGCATTATAAATAAAGCATTCATGACAGTTGCATTGCAGTATGGATTTACAAAAGAGACCGTTCAACGTTTCCCTGCTTTCATTGGCGCTGATATAATCGAAAAGCAATTAATTGACGGATTAAAAATGTATGGTTATAAAATCGATGAACAAATGGTAGGTTGTGTCGGATATTCATACTATAAAGAACAAACCTATATTATCGAGCGGTTAGCGGTATTACCAGATTACAGACATTTAGGAATAGGGAAGAAATTAATGGCATTCATTGAAAATCAAATCAAAGAAAAAGGCGGTAAAATATCGGAAATCCACGTTATTGATATGAATGAGATATTAGTAGAATGGTATAAAAAATTAAATTACAAACAAATTAGAACAGATAAATTATATGACGGAACAAGAAAATTACCTTTTAATTCATGCGTAATGAATAAGGAATTAAATTGAAAAATGATTAAAATTGTTCGGTATTATTTTTCCATTTTTTATATGATTTTACATTAGAGGGCAAGGCTAATAAACAGCGAAGACAGGGGCTTTGAAGGGGTCTCAATCTTACGTTGGGCGTAAAAGCCATTAAGCCTTGCTCTCTTATTTTTCCCCCCGCTACTTCGTAAACTTTCGCATTATTTCACATAACGTTCCGTGCTGTTTACGGAAGCCGAGCCGCCGACAGGCGGCGATACGTAAACTGTCCTGTTAGGCGATATTTGCCCGCCCTTTATAATTCTATTTCCATTCCATCATATGCAAATTTAATATTTTCATATTCTTTTTCTAAAACTTTATATTCATCATATGATTTTCCCCAATCTTCTTCTATGTGTGTTATTATTACTGTTTTTATTTTATATTTTTCCTTTATTTCTATTATATTTTCCATACTATATAATTCTTGCCTCAATGGGTGTTTTTCATTTATTATTGTACCGTTTTTTAACACATTTCCAATAAATGTATTTCCAATTATTAAAATATCCGCATTATATAAATATTCATTTTCAGGAAATATTTTACAATCACAAGGAGAATAAATAAGTTTTCTACCATTCTGTTCAAACAAGAATATATCAACATTT
>NZ_BDHF01000221.1:0-1345 GCF_054786115.1 Treponema sp. R80B11-R83G3
ACGATGAAAAAAGGGCTAAAATAATTGATATAACCAACCGAGAGGAGGGCATAGCGATGGCAGTAAAAACCATGACAGGCTTCACGCAGAACGAGATAGAATACATACGCAAGATGGGTGAGTTAAAAGCTGAACTAGACTATCAAAATGGAATGACATGCGCCGAACGTGAAGGGCGTAAGAAAGAAAAACTTGACATTGCCCAAAAAATGAAAAATGCAGGACGCCCATTGAATGAAATAATGGAATTCACCGACCTCCCCATAGAAACTATTACCCAAGGGCTACAATAAAGGACATAATAAACCACAAAGAAGTGAAAACCAATTAGCAATGAGCAGTGAGCAGTGAGCAATGTTGTTGTTCGTTATCTGTGCGTGGGCTTCACGATAAGATTGCGGACAAATATGCAGTATTAGGCAAGAAAAAAGGCTTGACTAGCTTCTTTAAAAAGGCGATACTTAAAATATGACTGATTTTTTATACGCCAGACCTTCTGTAATGGAGGGGATAGGCAGAAATATGGATTTTTTTGGTTCAATGAACTCTTATAATTACTCTAAAAACGGAGATGAAGCCGATAAGATAGCTATTGCCAATGACTTATTGGCAATTTATTTGGATTTATATAATGCTTATTTAAATACCTTATGTCAAATAGAAACAAAAAAGACCGTCGATTAGTTAATCTGGAACAAAATCAATCGGCAGTTTCAGAATACAGTATAATGGCCGCTTTTAGAAAAGGCCCGTTACCGCCGCCGGAAGAAATGCAGAAATACGAAAATATTTACCCGGGAGCCACAAAATTACTTTTTGATAACTTTGTCGCACAAACTAATCATCGTATAGAGTTGGAAAAAACAGTAATACTGGGAGATAATAAAAGAGCGGATAAAGCACAGAGAAATTCTTTTATTATTGCCATGTCTATATTGGTATTAGCTACTATCTTATTCTTTTTAGGTAGAAATGGATATGCCACAGGAGCTGTTATCGCCGCCATAGCCCCTATCATTATTGCGTTCATAACCGGTTCGATATCAAGAAAGAAAGAGAGAGAAACAAAACAAATTAAGTAAACTTTGAACCAAACAAAAACCAAATATTTACCAGAAAAATTAGCAATGAGCAATTAGCAGTGAGCAGTGAGCAGTGAGCAATTAGAAATTAGAAATTAGCAATGTTGTTGTTCGTTATCTGTGCGTGACCAAGAGAGGGAGTGGGGGTTTTTGTTCGTTATCTGCGCGTGAAGTTTACGCATAGCCCTCGGACAAAAACCCCACTCCCCACTCCCAGTGTGAAAATTTTCCAAAAAATTTTTAAAAACAGTCAAGCAAAACCG
>NZ_BDHF01000222.1:0-1337 GCF_054786115.1 Treponema sp. R80B11-R83G3
ATATAAATCAACGTCAGATAGATATTATGATTAAAGAAACGCTTCCTTTATTGAAAGATGTAAACCCACAGAATATTGGAATTATTGCTCCATATAAAGATCAAGTATCTGCTATTAAACGGCAACTAGACTCAAGACCTATTGAAGTCGATACTGTACACAAGTTTCAGGGACGTGAAAAGGATACTATTCTTCTTACTACAGTTGATGATGTTGTTACGGATTTTTCTGATGATCCATATCTTTTGAATGTGGCAATATCTCGTGCAAAAAAGCGGCTAATTCTTGTAGTATCAGGTAATGAACAGCCTGAAAACAGTATCATTGGAGATTTGATTTCATATATCGAATACAATAACTATAAAATTTTCAAGAGTGAAATCCGTTCAATTTTTGATTTGCTATATCGCCAATATACGGATGCCAGAATTACTTTTCTGGAAAAACATTCCAATATATCTGTTTATACGTCGGAAAATTTGATGTATGGTACAATAGTAAATATATTGAAGTTGGAAAAGTATTCAAATCTGTCTATTAATGTCATTTGTCACCAACCGCTTAATATGCTTATTTACGATCCAAAATTTTTAAGTGATGAGGAACGAAGGTATGCCATGAATCCGTCTACCCATATAGATTTTTTACTTTACAATCAAACTAGTAAGAAGCCTGTTCTTGCTATAGAGGTAGATGGTTTTCATAATCATAAGTCGGGAACAAAACAATATGATCGTGATAGACTGAAAGACCACATTCTGGAACTCTATAAAATTCCTCTGCTCCGTTTTCCTACCAATGGAAGTGAAGAATGTGCGAAAATCGAACGATTTTTAACTGAGTATGCAAACAAAAGTAGATAGAACCGTAGGTCACAAAAACGTATCTGCTACAGAAATTTCCTTATATATCCAGCCTTTTATGGTGAATTAGATATGGGAAAGGAAAATAATAAAAGATGAATTTGATCTTGCCATACAGAAATGAGTATATTATATGTAGATAAAAGGAAAATTTAAATGTACGATTGTCCTGCCCACTCTACATTATATGAGACCCGTTTTAGAGGATTAGTGGAATTACAGGATTTTATAATCCTGTATCTGGCATATACTGAACCAGCAAGCGGACGGACAAGGATAATCTCCGCCCGTTCTGCTGAACCTATTGAGGAGAGGGAATATTATGAATGGCGTAGAAACTTTATCACCTGAAAGAATTAGCCGCTTTTTTGCACGAGATATTGCCACATTCAAAAGATATGGATCATCAGAAAAATCCGTAACAACATCATCAACTGTAGTAAGAAGAATAGTATCCTTTTCACGTCCCTGAAA
>NZ_BDHF01000223.1:0-1325 GCF_054786115.1 Treponema sp. R80B11-R83G3
ATTCTTCGACAGGCTGAGGATAGAAAACAAGCAGTTTCATTAAAAAACGGTCAAGCTCGGCTTCCGGCAGGGAATAAGTGCCTTCGTGTTCGATGGGGTTTTCCGTCGCAAGGACAAAAAACGGATCGGGCAGGGGGTGGGTTTCTTCGCCGATTGTTACTTGTTTTTCTTCCATTGCTTCAAGAAGAGCGGACTGCACTTTTGCGGGTGCGCGGTTAATTTCGTCCGCCAGAATTACATTGGCAAAAACAGGGCCTCGGCGGACTGAGAATCTGCCGTTTGCCTGTTCCCAGATCATCGTCCCTGTTAAGTCCGCCGGTAAAAGGTCGGGGGTAAATTGAATACGTTTAAATTCAAGGCCTGTAATTTCCGCGAGGCTTTTAACGGCGAGAGTTTTAGCAAGCCCCGGCACGCCTTCCAGCAGAATATGCCCGCCCGCGACAAGGGCCGTTAAAAGCCCGTCAATCATTTCCCTCTGCCCGGAAATCCGCCGTGCCATCTCTCTTCGACATTCATCGATTAGGACCGTACATTGCTGTAGTTCTTCTTTTTGTATCATGTTTTATTTTAACCCTACTTGGCAAAATAGTCGAGTATAGTTTTTAGGAAATTAAGTTTATAAAAACTTTAGTATGCGTCTTTGTTAGGGTCGGTTTCTTTCGCCGGAATATAAGGCTCCTGGTATTCGCCCGGCATTTCGCCCGGCATTATGTATTGTTCAAACAATGCTGATAATTCCGCAGCTTGCGCTCTTGTAAAATACATTGTTATATTCGAACTTGATCTGTTACTGTCTCTTGACTTATCGTCTAAATATTCGGCGGTGCGCTGAAATACCGTAAAATACGGCGATTTATCCTTAAAAAAATAACCTAATTCCACATTCATATTGGCGTACGCCTGTACGCTGAAACTAAACATCTGCCAAACCAGATAGCCTCGTACAATACCGTATTTACGCCGTGACTTTTTGTTATCTTTTTGCAGATCACGCGCGGTGTAATCCTCGTTATATTTTTGCAGGGCGTTTATAAAATAAAGCCTTCCTCTTCTGTTCCAAAATTGATGATACGTGTAATATTCATAAATGTATTTCAGGCAAACGACATCTTCTTTTGGAAAATATAATACGGAAACAGTTTGCTTTTTTAAATTGCCCAATCCCATTAGCGTATCAAATTGCATTTCCACTTCTCCGATTGCAACTTGCGGCGAGTTCATATTTACCGTAAAATCCTCGACTATTGGGCGCTTAGTGGTGTTACATGCGCTGATTGTTATGCTTAACGCTAAGATAATTAATAATTTATTTATTGATTTCATAT
>NZ_BDHF01000224.1:0-1327 GCF_054786115.1 Treponema sp. R80B11-R83G3
TTCGCGCATTTGATTTGCGCGATTGATAAAATCATAAAGGCGCGTCAGAAAAGCCGCCTTGTCATAGTCGATATACGGCTGTGTTTTTTTTGTTTTCATATCCTTTTCTCCGTTATGTGCTATACCGTCAGGGCGACCCGCGCCCCGAAGGTTGTTTTTGAAGCCCATCCCCATGTGCCGCAGACAACACGGAGTGCCGGAACTTTTACGCCCATTGCCGTAACAACCGCCGCCATATCGCGGGGAACATACCCCAACCGATATAAGCCCTTACCGCCCTTAACACCTACCAGAACCGCAACGGCGTTGTGATCTGCCGGATTCTCCGGCTCCGGCACTAATACCGCCTTAATCTGATCCGGCTTGTAAGCGGCAAGCCTTTTTAATGCTTCCTGCCTGTTGCCGAAGGACGTACCCTTTACCGCCAGTTCCAATTTACCCGCCTTTACGATTGCCCAGGCTTTCACGAAAGCCGCGCTCTTATCTCCGCCCATTCGCGAAGTAAGCCGATTGGCCAGTGTTACTACTTTGCTTTTCATTTCGCTGTTTTTCATTTCATACCTCCATAATCTCTTTATATTATAAGTCTAATTACTAATTATACTTATGTCAAGCGTTTTGAAAAAATCTTTTCACTTTTTTAAAAGATTTTTTGCGTTTTTACTTATATTTTGTATCGTAAAATGTCTAATTTGTGATTAGATTTTTATTTACATCTTACACATCCGATATATAATAAAGATTATGAAGATAAAAAGCGGGGAATATATCACCGTTAGGGAAATGGCAGATATACTTAAAATAACAACAAATACAGTAAACCAACGCTTATTTCAAAACGGTGTTAAACCTGTTTCTAAGGATGCACTGTATGAAATATCGGCGTTAGAGATTATAAAAAACGCACCTATGGGTAGACCCAAAAAGCCTGAAACACCGGAAAAGGGCAAAAGCACAAAAAAACAGCGAAGGGCAAGAAGTGAAAAACCGACAGAAAACACTTGAAAATCACTATGGATTGCCGTATATTAAAAATAGGAGCGGTTATGATTCAGTTCAGCCGCGCCTAGCCGACCCTGCCGAAAGGCAGGGATTTTTTTATCTAAGAGTAGTACTATTCTTCCGGGGCAAATCGGCAAGGGCTTACGGTGTATATATGCGTTTTCACATAACGCCCATTTCCCCCCTTCACTGCTATTTTCCGCGCTGTCTGATTGCGCCGGAACTACTTGGAAAATAAAAGAAGCCCCGGAAGCGAGGACTTTACGTTTGTGCATAGAAACAAGGACGCGCCCTTCATGGCAGGTTCGCATATAAAGCAAATTGC
>NZ_BDHF01000225.1:0-1314 GCF_054786115.1 Treponema sp. R80B11-R83G3
ATAATATACTCATCAATTTTTCTCCTAACTGGTTTCTATACAATGCTATTATTAATTCCTATATTATTAAGAATAACCGTTGTAAATTGGCTTCCGGTATATTCCCAATTGAATTTTTTACTAAATTCATGCGCATTTCTGCGCATTTCTTTATATTTTACCGGGTTTTTTATGGTATTTTCCATAATTTCAAGAATTCCTTGACTATTATTTTTAGTTGCTATGTAGCCGGATTCCCCAAAATTCACCGCGTCTATTAATCCCGGAGAATTAAACACTATGCTAGGAGTTCCTACAGCAGCCGCTTCTGTTATTATCATCCCCCAACCTTCTCTTATAGATGGAACCAGCAATATATACGCTCTGCTCATAAGTTCCAATTTTTTATCTTCCGTAACAAATCCATAGTATATAATATCTTTATTCTCGGTCAAATTACCATAAGATAAATTATATTGAGAACAAATTGGCGTTAATGAATGATTTATATATTCCTCATCTTTTTTCCCTACTATCCATAATTTTGCGTTATGATATATTTTTTTTAACTCACCAAATGCATTAATACATATATCAATTCCTTTGTATTTTGCGAATCTTCCAACATAAATAAATGTTGGTACCGATTCCTTGTTTTGAAAATCTACTTCATTCCATACTTTAAAATTTAAACCAACCGGTATTATATTTATTTTTTTATTATCAAACCCTACAGCCTCTAAATCTCTTTTTGTCGATTCTGATTCTGTAATAGTTAAATCATTTTTATTTAATTTTAACATAAATGTTTCCGCTAACATACCCAATTTGTTAAACGGAAATTTTAAATGAAAATCCCATATTTCTCTGGTCAGTTGAAAAATTAAGAATATACGTTTTTTATGATTTACCCAAAATTTTGTAAAAAAACGGAAAGTATTACATTGATCAACCACAAAATCAATTTTATCTTTGTTTTTTTTATAAAAAGCTCTGCATTTCCAGATAATATTAAGTAAATTACCTTTTCTTATATAAATTATTCCGTCAATATTTTCTATATTTTTTGCTCCTTCAAATATAGGCGAAAAATGTATTATTCTGAATTTATTTAGATCAGCGTTATGCATCATCTCGTGTGTATATATTTCAGCGCCGCCCATTTTAGGAGATTTTATATCTCTCCATGATAAAAATAAGATTGTAATTTTACTTGACTTTTCTAAAATCATTTTCTATTTACTTGCCGTCTGAAATGATCGTACTACTTTTCTACATTGTATTATATTCAATATTAATATTCCAAACGACACTGCCGCCAGTACATATATAATC
>NZ_BDHF01000226.1:0-1309 GCF_054786115.1 Treponema sp. R80B11-R83G3
CCCATGGTGCAGACCTGCATGGAACCGTGCTGGCGTCAGGCAGCATCTTCGCAGGACTGCTGGCAGATCACCTGGACGCACTGCACAGGCGCCTGCCTACCATCGCCCTGTTGCAAGCCGACGATGTGGTGCATGCCACCACCCAGATGCTGGCCGCCTGCCTGCGTCCGAGCCAGCGCACCTTGGCCGAGGCCCGCAACGAAGTGCAGGCCGCCACGCTGGAGCGCATCCAGCGCCATATCGCCCAGAACCTGGCCGCACCGCTCACCCCCGAGATACTGTGCCGACGCTTCGGCATTTCGCGCCACCGGCTCTACCACCTCTTCGAGCCACTGGGCGGAGTGATGCGCTACGTGCAGCAGCGCCGTTTGCAACGGGCCTTCCACACGCTGTCCAACCCGACCTGCCGTCGTCTGCGCATTGCGGATGTGGCCACACGCCTGGGCTTTGCCAGCGAAGCGCACTTCAGCCGCGCGTTCCGTGCCGCCTTCGGCCACACGCCCAGCGATGTACGCGCGATGGCCGAAGCAGCTCACACCGTGCGCATCAATCCCCCACCAGGCACCACGACCACATCGGCGGAATATGCCGACTGGCTGCTCGGGCTCATGGCCTGAGCGCGGGATGGCCGGTCAAGAGACTGGCAAACGGACAGTCAAATCCACAGGGACCCGGTGCCTCAAGATCGCAATGGGCTGCCGTGTCCCAGGCGCAGCCTCCAGGGCGGGCGTGCTCATTCGCCAACATCTTTCAAACATCAAGAACACAAGATAACCATGACAGAAACTAGCCACAGGCGCCCTTCCATCCGATCTTTTCGCTGGATGCCAAGGTCATGGATTATTGTTTTCATATTTTTTTCAGCATCAACTGCTTATGCAGCAGCGAGCAGGACATTGCTTTCGACTCTCGATGTAGGTCCAGGAAATGTATGGGTGAACGCCAGTTACCCAAGATACCAGGAATTCAGAACCGGTGAAACCAATGTCGTCATCACCGATGTATCCATTCGAATTTTTGATTCACTTGGCACTGGATTTCCCTTGTTGAAGCTGTGCGGCAGCCCATCCGAAAACTGCCAACAACTCGACCACAAGGAAACCGTTGGCAATGTCTACAGCTTCACCGGTTCCTATCAAGCATCCGCCAACAAGTCTGTGCGCATCATTTTCGATTGCAATTGCGATGGCGGCTCAGGATACGGAGTTTATTTCGGCCTCAGATCCATTCCCGGAGCATCCTCCAATGCGCCGGGCTATCAATTTGCCGTCAAGGTAGATGCCATCGCCTTGCCGACCATCACACGCAT
>NZ_BDHF01000227.1:0-1290 GCF_054786115.1 Treponema sp. R80B11-R83G3
GGCTTATCAGAAGAAGAAAGCCAAAAAATGGCAAACGAAAAAAATAAACCTTGCCCTACTTGGATGCTAAGTAATAACAGCGCCGAAATCCGAAGGGTAAAAGAAAAAATTGAAACCTTAAAAAAACTTGATAACATGGAAGCGGAAAACATAAAATTCAAAGGCGGTGAAATGGTTATAAATATCGAAATAAACAGAGTTCAAATTTTATTTGATGACATACCCGCACCAGAAAAAAGAAAACTACTAAAATCAAATGGTTTCAAATGGTCTCCTAGTGAAAAGGCTTGGCAACGTCAAAGAACAACAAACGGCATATACGCCGCCAAACGTCTTATAGAACAGTTTTTTAGCACCTAACAAATAACGCCCCCACTTATGTGAGGGTAATTTTACATCGAGGAGTAAAAAAATGTTTTTACCAGTTTACAGCGGACAGAAATACAGTTATTCCTATGAGGTAGGAACAGGGCATTATTTGTTATTCAGTAATGATTATAAAAACCAAATATATTTACAAGGCGATGACGCTCGAATTTTCAGAAAAGAAATTGAAAACATCGACAACTTGCCGCCCCCACAATGCAATGACGGAAGAATAACCGAAAACGTCATCGGTATTTATTTGTAAAGGAAAGCCGTCCGATAGATTTATTGGACGGTTATTTTTTTTTAATCCCTTCCCTGACAGCGGCAAGCGGAAACCCGCCGATACCGTCAAACAAACTCCCCAATGTTAATATATATTTCATATAACGTACCGCCGTATTTGTCAAAAAACAAGAAACGCCGTCCGTCTTGGGGAAAAACAGACGACGTTTTTTTAAACCGCCTAAGTTTTAAGTATGACCATATTACCTTTAGGACGTGTTACCAAAAATCCGTCCCTCTTACGGAAGCGGAGAAATAACTCCCCATATTCAAGGCTTTCAGTAGTGCCGTCAAATTTTTTTAATTCAATACCCCTACGGTTGCCATGTTGTATTCGCTTTGGGTTCATAAAAATAGCAAAATATTCATTAACCCCAATATCCGCTAATTGTGGAAGAATTGACACCTCGTGATATGGGTATAAATCCAAACGTCCCGGCATAGCCTCCGTAGGTCTGCGCCATATCGGTCTGCCCGTTGTATCCTCGATATTAGCTATGTGGTTTAACACTGTTTCATTTAAAAACCACGAGCAGTCTTTTCTTTCTTCGGCGGGAACTTTGTAAACAGCGTCCCTGAAATCCTTCCACGTTAATTCTTGTATCGAACTTCCTGCGATAGCCACTTTGGTAATATCAC
>NZ_BDHF01000228.1:0-1271 GCF_054786115.1 Treponema sp. R80B11-R83G3
TCGTAGTCCATATCCAGAGCAACGGAATAAAGAATGTCGTAGATTTTATTAAGGCCGGGGTCTTTTATCATTTCATTTAATTTTCCCTGGGAAATTGCAATGTCATCATACCTGTCCAGTGAACACTTACCCTCTAAATGATTATGGTAATCAGGCGTTAAAGACCATTTATGGACATCATTGTCTTTTGCGGGGTAAAACGAATTCCCGCCCGCCGGAGTTTTATCATAACTATAAAATGTGCTTACAATTAAACTGCCGTCGTTTTTAAATTCATAAACAAATTTATTAATTCTAAAATTAACAAAAGTTGATTGCCGCCCTTTGGAAAACATATCATACAAATAATCAATAAGATAATCCAGGGAATGAGGCCCCCTAATATCCCGATAACTGTATGGAACGCCGATTACCTCTACCGGTATATTTTTATACGTATTATTATTTTCTGAAAAATCTTCCTGCGCAAAGGAAGCCATAACATTCATAACTGCCAGAGCGGCGCATAAAATTACGCGCTTTATTGATTTGTTTTTTAAATTGCTTTTAATAGCCATGCTTAATTCCTCCGTAAGTAATTAATACCCCTAAATATTCAGAGTAATCTGGTGTATGTTTAAAACTTCACGCTTTTAAATCTTTGCGAACGATCTCTAAGCGTGTTATTTTTGCGGAACTTTAATCCCTCTAAATTTGCAATACGAAGCTCGGGGCTTGGGTGAGTCGAAAATAAACCCCTGCCGTATTGAGAATCCCTGACTTTTTGTAATACCTTAAACATATCCAAAAGAGCATTTGGATCATAACCCGCGTTTAAAAGCAGTATCACCGCTTCCCTGTCAGCTTCATATTCCTGAGTTTGCGAATAACCGCTTTGAATCAAGGTATCTATATTCCTTGTTATGGAATCACGAAAACTGTTGGCGCGCGCGGCTTCGGCTGACATGCCGGCGGCATAGCCTGCCATTAAATCCGCCATAGCGGACATTTCATTTTCAAATTTTGATTCGTTGATAATTTGAATTCCATGCCTTAATATTATATGCGCAAGCTCATGGGCGATTACCGCCGCCAGCATATCTTCAGAAGACGCGGATTCTATCAATTTTCTGGTGACAAATATGTGGCCGCCGGGAGTGGCAAAAGCGTTAAATTCATTACTGTCAAGAATCAATACAAAATATCCCTTGTAGGGGGCAGGATAACTGGAATTAATCACAAGCGCCTGACAGATGCAATTTAAGTATTGTACCGCTTCCGGATTGTTATAC
>NZ_BDHF01000229.1:0-1268 GCF_054786115.1 Treponema sp. R80B11-R83G3
GGCTTATTTGTAATACTTTTTTTTGGGATTTCCGTCCTGCTTTCTGCCCAGGATGACGCTCCTGAAACTGAACCTGATTGGGAAGATATTTTCGCGTCTGAGTTATATACAAGGGGAGATCAGACTCTTTCTATTGGTTTTGGAGTAGGTTTTCCAATAGCGTTTATAAATCAAGGCGAGTCAATTGAGCATAAAATCACCCCGCCAATAGGCGGAACAGGGCAAATCAACTATACTTATTACTTAAATTCCCGTTTTTTTATGGGCGGAGAACTTGGCCTGTTATTTCTGCCCACGATAGGCGGCAATACGGTATTTATAACATTCTTCGGGACAAGGTTGGGAACTCAATTTATACTTGGACGGTTTGAATTTCCGATTTCTATAGCTCTGGGAGGAACAATACAAACATATCTTGATTTCGGTTATTTTGGTTATTTTATGAAAGGCGGAGGCGCCGCATATTTCAGAATTACGCATCAATGGTCATTCGGAATAACGTCAAATTTTTGCTGGTTCCCGCAATGGACAAATGCCCCCAAAAAAAACATTGACGCGCTTTTTGTTGATTTAGGGATTGTTGGGCGTTATCATTTTTAGTGGATAGGGTTAGGATGATGAAAGCATATTTGTTAAAATTATTAATTATTTTCTTGATTGTTTTTTCGCTCGTATCCTGCAACGATCCAATATTTTACATGGTTACGCAGGAAACTAAGTTAATTCCGCCGCGAATCGGAGGCTCTCCTACAAATTTCGCCATATTTAACAATGAAATGTATGTCGCGTCAGGAAAAAATATTTTTAAATATGGCAAAAACGCGCAGTCTAAGTGTGAATGGTCTAAATTAGGAAATTTAGGCGCCTATGTAGTAATGCTTGCGGCAACAGAAGAATCACTTTACGCGCTTTATTTAAGCGGCGACAGCGGAAGAATAAGACGGTATTTTAAAGACGGCACCAATGAAGATGTAAATCTGGCAGGTAATATTCAATCAATTCACGCGTCGGATAATATATTATTTGCATGCGCAAGAATTAACGATGATACGTATACTGTTCATTATAGAAAAGAAGGGGATGCGGATTTTAAAGAAATTCCTATAAAAATATCTGACACAAGACCGCTTGATTTTATATTAAACGGCGTGGTTTCTAATAGCAATTATTATTATCTATGCACAGACTCAGTAATTTTTTACGTGGAAAAAGACAAAATTGATTCTTCTTCCGATCTGCATATTTTTAAAAATGATGCGGGTAATAAC
>NZ_BDHF01000230.1:0-1263 GCF_054786115.1 Treponema sp. R80B11-R83G3
ACCCATATAGGGTATGTAGTTTTTAAAAAACCGTTTTGGGCGGTCAACTACAAATCTTATTTTGGAGGACATTTTATGGAAAATGTTAACCGAAACCACAAGAACAGCGTTTTTTCTTCACTGTTCAGTAACCCGGATGTCCTGCGAGAACTCTACTCGGCTATAGAGGGTATCCCTATTCCGCCGGATATACCTATTGATATTAATACCCTTTCAAACGTTCTTGTTATGAAGCAGATAAACGATGTCTCATTCTTACTAGACAAACGCCTTGTTGTGTTAATTGAACATCAGTCTACAATAAGTGAGAACATACCCTATCGCTTACTTGAATACACGACAAAAATATATCAGAAAATAGTCGATAAAGAAAAAAAGTATCAAAAAAATCTTGTGAAAATTCCCAAACCCGAATTTATCGTCTTGTACAACGGTACGGACGATTATCCCGATTATACGGAATTAAAGCTTTCCAACGCTTTTATGGATATCGAAGGGCTTAAATCGACCATTGATAAAATACCGTTGGAATTAATTGCACCTGTATACAATATAAACCACGGACATAATCCCGAAATATTAAAAAAGTGTGAAAGTCTGAATGGCTACAGCCTTTTTATAAACAAAATCAGGGAGTATCAGGCGAAAGGATTGACGCTTGAAGAATTGATAAACCCTGTGATAGAATACTGTATAAAGAATAATATACTGAAGGAGTATTTGGAAGCTCACGCTTCGGAGGTAGTAAATATGATTTTTGGTGAATATGATCGGGAAATGGATATAGCCGTGAACCGCAGGGAAGCGCACGAGGAAGGACGCGAAAAAGGCAGGGAAGAAGCTCGCGAAGAAGACCGTCAGTATTTCCTTGGGTTGTTAAATCAGGGATTGTCTGTCGAAGAAATTAAAGAGCGGCTTAATTAGCTTCGGAGGTAGTAAATATGATTTTTGGCGAATATGACAGGGAAATGGATATAGCTGTAAACCGCATATGGCTCCTTTAATTCGCTTTTTACTAAAAAAAACTACCTGTTTACCGCCCACACCCCGCCGCCGCTAATTACCGCTGTTACCGGGATCGCTATTAGCGTAAAAGTCCGCCAGAACTTTGAGCTTTGCGCGTATCTCGCCGATAAGGCTGACTGCTTCTTGTAGGTTTCTGACATTGCGGTTAGTTGTTTCCGTAAGTCCGCCAGTAAGTTCTCTTGCTCTTTGATTGTGTTCTCGTAACTGTTTATTAATTCCGCGCTCGCGTTCAAGTTC
>NZ_BDHF01000231.1:0-1264 GCF_054786115.1 Treponema sp. R80B11-R83G3
CGGTAACGCAAAACTCCGTCCAGCCTGAAACCGCCGGGCTGCGTTTTTGTTTCTTCGGCATAGTTAGGTGAAACTGTGTTGAGTTTGTCCGCGCTGTAAAGGCCGGCTTTAAGCATGTTAAGCATACTCCAGTCTTCAAAACCGGCGTTGTAAAAAACATCCCAACCAAGCCCCATGTAGTCAAAATTGCCTTTGCCGTAAATGCCCTGATAGCCTAGGTTGTGGATGGTAAGAATCGAAACTGTTTTTTTAAAACCTTTGTCGCCGCCGGGGACTCTTTCGGCAAATTTCAAATAGACGGGCGCGATTGCAGACGGCCAGTCGTGGGCGTGAAGCACGTCGGGGTACCATTCAATTTTACGGCAAAGTTGAAAAACAGCGCGGCAGAAGAAAGAAAAACGGCGCGGGTTATCCATAAAATCGCTTTCTGCAAGGCTCCCGTAAATGCCGTCTCTGCCAAAGAAAATTTCATGATCGATAAAATAAACTTTTACGGGATTTTTTTTGCCTGTTCCCGGCATATCGGTGCAATATACCGCGCTCCATTCCTCAATGCCGCCGCCCATTGGCGTTCCCATTGCGCCGGGAAGAAGTTTCAATTTGGCGCGGTCAATCGAATAGTAGCGCGGTATGACGATTTTTACTTCGTGCCCAAGTTTCGCGAGGCTTATCGAAAGAGCGGAAACCATGTCGGCAAGGCCGCCTGTTTTTGCCCAGGGAACGGCCTCGCTTGAAACCATCAAAATCTTCATTAGAAGTTTTCCGCTATTTTAAAGCCTTTAGCGCTAAGTATTTGCTGTCCCTTGTCGTGATCTTTCAATTTAAAAATGACAACGGCTTTTCCGACTTGCCCCTCAAGAGACGCGTAAAGGTACTCGATATTTACCTGCGACTGCTGGAACAGTTCCATAAGTTTGGCAAGGCTGCCCGGCACGTCTTCAATTTCCACCGCAACCACATCGGTCTGACGCGTGGTAAAGCCCGCTTGAGTCAGAGTGTCAACCGCCTTTTCGGTCTTATCGGTAATAATGCGTAAGATTCCAAAATCCGCAGTGTCGGCAATGCTGATTGCCCTAAGGTTTACTCCGGGCCGGGAGTTTCTTTTGAATGTGAAGCCCAGCACGGACTCCATATCAACGAAGATTTTTTCTACCCGGAAATTATCGATCCAAACACGGGAAAAGTTCTGCCCGCCGGAGAAAAAGGCGAGCTTGTCTTCACCACGATAACAAGAGAGGGAACCCCGCTCCTGCGCTACCGCACA
>NZ_BDHF01000232.1:0-1249 GCF_054786115.1 Treponema sp. R80B11-R83G3
TTCCAACCTGTTTTGTGTCGTTGGCAGGCTGTTGTTTTATGATTGGATATTTAACTGACGCGTCCGCGCTCTCTACGGTAACTACAATAAGATTGCTGGGGAACTATAGTTTGGAAAAAATCACACGTTGTGTGATTATGGTAGAAAAATTTTTAACTTGCTGTAACTTACATATGTGAAAATAGGAGAAATTTGTATGAAAGTACGGAAATTTACAAGAATAGGAATAATAACCTTTACGCTTATATGCGCTCTTGTTATGTTTTTTTTCACAACTTGCGATGTAGAAGGCGCAAAAGTTGAGGTAGTTGACGCGGCAATTCCGGTATTTGACGATGAGCCGCTCGGCAAGTCTATTGAACCGGGTGATACTGTTCATTTAGTTGCTGTCGCGACTGCGCCGGACAACGGCTTTATAACCTATCAATGGTTTTCTCTGGCTGCGGAATATGATGAGCCTGTCGGAGAGGCTATAACTGAAAAAGATGAATGGTCCTCCTCCATCGATGTACCTCTGGTTGATGAGGGAATATACCTTTATTATGTTGAAGTTACCAATACCAATAATAAAGTAAACGGTAAGAAAACAGCTACCCTTACCAGCAATCTTATTGTAGTTACCGTAGAGAGCGCGGACGCGTCAGTTAAATATCCAATCATAAAACAACAGCCTGCCAACGACACAAAACAGGTTGGAAATGTAGACCTTATAATTGAAGCGGGACAAGCGGACGGCGATACGGGGACTTTATCCTATCAATGGTACTCGGTCAACAGTATGGGGAATAAAGACGGAGCGCGGGTAGACGGGGCCACTGACGCGACCAGTACCATAAATCTCGCGGCCCCCGGTGATTACAACTATTATTGCGTTGTTACCAGTACGGCGGGCGACGTTTCAAAATCCATAACCAGCCAAACGGCGACCATAACCGTAATTGCCGAACTTAACCCCAACGCGACTGTAGTTCTAAGCAGTAGAAAAAAACAGTATGTGCGCGGTTACGGCGGCATGGGTTCCAACAGTTTCCAAACGGCGTTGAACCAAAAACTTAAACTCAATGATTATGAAATAATGTTCAATCCCGATAAGGGGCTGGGGTTGAATATGCTGCGGATTATGATAATGCCCGAAAACCCCACGGATAACACGAATCCCGCGCTGACCAATAAATACTATGTTGAGCAGGGCGACGAGCCTACGTACTACGAAGGGGTAAAGATCGTCAATAAATACGGCGGTTATGTG
>NZ_BDHF01000233.1:0-1249 GCF_054786115.1 Treponema sp. R80B11-R83G3
CGATAGTTTCATCGCGTACCCATTTTCTTAAAACGGAATCCATTCCCATTATGTCAATTGGTTTTGTTATAAACCCCTGAAAACCGTGTTTATAGAACATTTCTTCCGTTCCGTGTATGGCGTTTGCGGTCAGCGCAATAATCGGTATCTTTTGCGCGTATTCAGTGCCTAAGGCGCGTATCTTGTCAGCCGTTTCCACGCCGTCCATTCCGGGCATCATGTGATCCATAAAAATGGCGTTGTAAACGGGATTTCCCGCGCGTATGCGGTCAATCGCGTCTTCCCCGGTTGTCAGACAGTCAACCTGCATTTTGTATTTGCCTAACAGTCCTACCGCTACGTCCAGATTGGTCTGCATATCGTCAACGACAAGCACTTTGGCATAATCTAAATTTACCCTTAAAAGTTTTCTGTTGATAACCCGCTTGTTGTCGGCATAACTGAAATTGCGAAGTTTATCGGCTACTTCCTTGCCGATAGTCTCTTCTTCGACAAAACCCTGCTTGATGCGCAGATGAAACGTAGTGCCTTTGCCGTACTCGCTTTCAGCGTGGACTTCCCCGTCCATCATTTCTACAAGCCTTTTTGTAATCGGCAAGCCAAGTCCAGTGCCTTCAATATTGCGGTTTGCTTTGGCATTGACCTGAAAATAATCAAGGAACAGTTTTTTTATGTCATCTTCATGTATGCCAATGCCGGTATCGATGACGGTAATATACATCCAAATAGCATCGCCCTCGCGCGTACAACTTACGCTTAACTCAATTTTTCCTTGATGCGTATATTTAACGGAATTGGTGAGCAGGTTGGTTAATATCTGCTTAACCCGCAGATCGTCGCCGTACAGTTTAGCGGGCAAATCCTCGCTGATATTCAAGTTGAATTTTATGGGTTTTTCACCAAGGCGCGTCATAACAAGGGTGATTACGTCGTTCAACAGGCTGGAAATATAATATTCAATCGGGGTAATTGTCAGCTTGCCCGACTCAATTTTGGATAAATCCAGAATGTCATTTACAATGCTCAAGAGAGTAGTGCCGGCGCTGCTTATTTTTGTCAGATTTTCTACAATGTTCTTTCCCAGATGTTCGTCTTCCAATACTAAATCGGTAAGGCCGATGATCACGTTAAGAGGGGTGCGGATTTCATGGCTCATATTGGCAAGAAAATCCGTCTTGGCCCGTGAAGCGGCGCGGATTTCATCTTCCATCGCTTTGCGTTTGGTTATATCGCGCCCTATGCCTATAAT
>NZ_BDHF01000234.1:0-1244 GCF_054786115.1 Treponema sp. R80B11-R83G3
TATTTACCATTAAATTGCCCTTTATATGCAAAAAATAAATAATATCTGATAATTTGTTAATAATTGTGTTATTCTGATATTACCAAGCATGAGCTGATCACCGTCAAGTCTTGTCCCGTTTTCCGTATGAAGGTCGATATTTAAAAATTCCCAAGTTCCCGACGATACAGGCGTCAACGCGCAGATAGCTTTTTTATACCATGTCTCACTGTTATGAAAACCAATCCTGTCCGGTACGATGGCCCCAAGACTGGCTAAATCTGAAGGCCTTATGTAAATTTGAGTTTTAAAAGTCCCCGGACCGCCTGCAATGCTTTGAGACCCTTCACCGCCTGAGGAAGCAGACCAGATTTCAAATCGCATATATTTTCCCTCGGCGCTTTTTGGATAATAAAGATCGAACTCAACATACGTTTGATTATTTATATTTACCGCAGGATCAATGGGCGCCCTCATGCCAAATCCGCCAAAGGCTTTTCCCGAAAGAGCGGGATCAAAATAAGTGGCTAGCATAATAAGACTGCCGGTCTCAAACGGATCGTTTATAAGTTCAAAATGGCTGTTTGGGTTTGGAAGGACGCGTCCGTCATTTGTACGCCATAATTTCCAAGTGGAGAATTTTTTGTCAATATCGAACTTATAAACAGGAATTCTTTGAAGGCCGACGCCCGGATCATTGCGAAAGTAAGGATCGTTGTCATTATTTTCAAGAATCATAATTAATATAGTAATATAATAACACAATTATTAACAAATTATCAGATATTATTTATTTTTTGCATATAAAGGGCAATTTAATGGTAAATATTATTCATTTTAAAACAATATTAACCAGTTTATCAGGCACTGTAATTATTTTTGCTATTGTTTTCCCTTCAAGCCATTTTTGGGTACCGGGCAGGGAAAGGGCTGTTTTTTCAAGCTCATCTTTTGCGGTTTTTGCGGCAACATTAAATTTCTCACGAATTTTGCCGTTCACCTGGACCACAACCGTCACTTCGTCAAAAACAGTCAAGGCTGAATCAAAAGACGGCCATTTGCTGAAAGAGACCGATTCCTTGTGTCCAAGTTTTTCCCAGAGTTCTTCGCCAAGATGAGGAGCATAAGCCCCCGCCATTATCACAAGCGGCTCCCATAAAGCGCGCGGAATTTCAGCCAATTTGGCAAGCTCAGTTGAATAGATCATCATTGCGCTGATAGCGGTGTTAAAATTAAGGGTCGCGGTGTCTTTTGTTATCTTTTCA
>NZ_BDHF01000235.1:0-1249 GCF_054786115.1 Treponema sp. R80B11-R83G3
CTATATCGCAGCCGCCCGCGCCGTATTTTTCGCCCCTTTCATTAAAAGGGTTGTTCCACAGGCGCAGTCGTATACTCGTAACCCCATGCTTTTTAAAAACATCGTAAAGCGGCGCTTCTTTTCCGTTCTCATAAAATTTACCGCCCAGTCGTTCGGTCTCTTCAAGAGTCGAAACATCCATTCCTATTTCCATCATAACCGCATTAATCCTCAAATTTTTCTATACGCTTAAGAAGATTACGGTAGCGAAAACGCGCCATATCGTTTTTTTTAATTACGTCCGCTTCACTGCCCGTATAGCAGCACCTTAAACAGTAATACTCGTCCTTTCCCGCGTCGTAAAACATATCGATATCCAAATCGCGCATAAAGCATGACGGACACCGGTAGTTCATTTTGCCTTTTTTAGCCTGAGCCATGATACAAACTCCCCCCCTTCGCCGATCTTCTTTTTTAAGCCCAAAGTAAACATGGGTGAAAACGCATAACCCTCCCTCGCGTAACCTTCCGCATAACAGGACGGCTCAAAATCAACGCGGGTGTTAATTGCGCCGATCTCCGCGCAAGCGTAAATCGCGCCCTCGGCCTTTATCTCTCTGCATTTATAATTATAATTAATTACCTCTTCGCTCTCGGCGCCGCCAACAGTGCCTTTCACCGTTAAAGTAACGCAGGTCATATCCTCCGGGTATTCGGTGGTGCCATAGCAGGCGGTAATATATTCGTCAAGCTCCACCTCGGCGGGTTTGGACATATTAAGTATCTTTCGGGTAGTTTTAATAGCGGACGAACCTTCTTCAAAATCGTATATGGTTTGCACCGTTAATTTCAAATCCGAAAACTCTATTTCAACGGGATCGAGGGTAAGGGTGCGGGTATTGCCGCTTTGGCTGAATTTTGCCTTGGTACGGCATAAACACAGGTCGGCCTCTTCGCCGTTGTAATGAATTTTTAAACTGCGGATTGTTCCCTCACCGGCATAATGCGTGAAGTAACCTGCGCGGTACATTGATTGTATCAAAAACGGATAGGACGCGTCCTGAACGTGTTTGGTGCCTATGCCAACAGGCCAATCTATTTTCGCGGCATAAGGCCTTAAGTCAATCAACGCGCCGCCCTGATTCATGTCAACGCAAGTGCGCATAAAAGGATCGCAGTACCAGAACAACTGTTTGTCCGAGCCGTAAAGTATATCCTTCCACAGAGCGCATTCGGGCATTGTGTAAGTTTTCTTAAAGCGGTAATGGCC
>NZ_BDHF01000236.1:0-1237 GCF_054786115.1 Treponema sp. R80B11-R83G3
CGATGAAACTATCGAGAGGGCGAGGGCTTCAAACGAGTCTGAAGTAATCATGCCAAATAATTCCGGCTCAGGTTCTGAAGATGAGAACATTGAAATAAACATACCGGGAGTGGATACCCAAAAAGGACTCTTGCTTTACGCCGGCGAGATGGATATTTATCTGCCGCTTCTGCGTTCTTATGTTGCCAACACGCCGAATGTCCTGAATAAACTTAAGGCTGTTTCAAGAGAGACGTTGCCTGATTATGTTATTTCCGTTCACGGGTTAAAAGGAACAAGCGCCGGCATAGGGGCGCAAGAAGTGCGGGAAGCCGCATTTGAATTGGAAAATTTATCAAGGGCGGGAAATTTGGACGAAGTGCTTGCTAAAAACGATAAACTAATTAAAGACGCTGAAGTTATTGTCGAAAACGTAAAAGCATGGCTTGCGCAATACGACGCCAATAACGCTAAACCCCGCCTTAAAGCGCCTAACAAGGAAGTTCTTTCCCGTTTGCGGCTATGCTGTGAAAACTTCAATATGTCGGGCATTGATAAAGCCATGTCGGAACTTGACGAATACGATTATGATGAAGGCTCTGATTTAGTAGCGTGGTTAAAAGAAAAGATAACCATATCTGAAATAACGGAAGTGGCGGAGCGTCTCGCGCGGGAGGGGTTGGGCTGATGTCCGAGTATAAAAAAATTATTGTAGTAGACGATAATATTGAAAACCTGACCGCCATAAAAAACTCGTTAAAAGATCAATATGAAGTATTCCCATGCCCTTCGGCTGTAAATATGTTTGATCTTCTGGAACATTTTAAACCGGATTTAGTCCTGCTGGACGTGGAAATGCCGGATATAAACGGATATGAAGCCGCCGCCAAGCTGAAAAGCAATGAATTATTTCAGGATATACCCATTATATTTTTAACTTCCATGAATGACGCGGAAAGCGAAATGGCGGGATTAAACTTAGGAGCCATCGATTATATCCATAAACCGTTCGTCGCCCCGCTTCTGCTAAGGCGGATAAAAACCCATTTATCGCTGATTGATCACCAGTTGGAAGCGCAGAACGCTTCCCGCGCCAAAGGCGAATTTTTATCCCACATGAGTCATGAAATACGCACTCCGTTAAACGCCATTATGGGCATGATAAACATATCGTTAAACACTGAGGATATTAATAAAATTAAAAATTGCCTCCAGCGGGCGCATAACGCGTCAAAGCACCTTTTACAAAGGAGTTATG
>NZ_BDHF01000237.1:0-1212 GCF_054786115.1 Treponema sp. R80B11-R83G3
GTATTGCCTATGATATTGGCATTGTTAATTCTTTGCCTGCTCTTTTATACCGCTCACAGTGCGCCGACGTTTTAAAAAAGCCGTTTCTTGAATTAACCGAAGAAGTTACAGAACCGGAAAACATAGAGTATTCACAAGCCCTGCAATTTATTCTTGGCTTTTTTAATTATGAAGTGGCAGATTTTTCCCATCCGTATGTTAAAGAGATGGAAAAAGAGATGACCGCCGATGAGTTGCGCGTGGTGGCGCAAGCTTTTGAAAAAGAGGGAATGTATTGGCAGTCTATACATCTTGTCTCTCTGTATTTTTTCAGGGACGGTTACAGCAGGGACAGGCGCGATTGGGAATTAATGTATCCTCGTCCGTATCTTGAATTGGTGGAAAAATATGCGCAGGAATATGGTATTGCGCCTTCGCTCCTTTACGGGCTTATTCGCACGGAGAGCGCTTTTAAAGAAGCGGTAGTTTCGCGCGCGGGAGCGGTAGGACTGATGCAATTAATGCCGAAGACGGCGAAGGATATGGCGGAACGTCTTAAACGCGAAGGAGGGCCAGATTATTTTGGCGAAGACGGCGTTGTTGATTCTACAAACCCTTCGCTGAATGTTCACATCGGCGTTTATTATTATAAGTATTTACAGGATTATTTTAAGAATTCAATACTCGCGTTATTGGCTTATAACGGCGGACAGAACAGGGTACGCAGATTATATTCCGCAAGTAAATTGCCTGTTGATTTGTTTGTGGAAACGATTACGAATCTTGAGAACAGGGATTATGGCAAGAGGGTTCCGGCTGCGGCGAGGGTGTATCAGGAATTGTATTACAAGGATCATTAGCTGTTCCAGCTTGAGCTGTTCCAGCTTGAGCTGTTCCAGCTTGAGCTGTTCCAGCTTTTACCCCTTCGGCGCTATCTTTTACCACAATGTGTTCTTCATCATCATACCAATGCTCATAAGTGTACTGACCAAATTTTTTATCGCCGAATAGCCAAGCCATAATCTTAATATATCATTGTAATAGGGCGTTTTCAAGCTGTTGGCGGGGGCCGCCTTTTTTTGTTATTTTTTTGGCGGCGGAAATAAAAGCGGGAAGGTTTCTTCCTGAGCGCTGATACAGTTCTTCGTAAAAATTATCCTCCGTGTGGTACAGCCTGTAAAGTTCAAGATACGCGTTATTTACCGGTAATTCCGCAAACCCCCTGTAATCATC
>NZ_BDHF01000238.1:0-1202 GCF_054786115.1 Treponema sp. R80B11-R83G3
TAAGGCCTGAGTCTCCGCTGTTCAGCGCGTCAATTGTTTTTTGCATTTCTTTGATTTTATCCTGCAATTGGACATTTTCAGCTTTTGCTTCAAACTGATCCGCGCCGGACGAAGAGCCGCTATTTTTAAGCGCGTCGCTAATCATCGCTTCCACTAAATCAATCGCCTGGTTATAAAAATCTTTTCTTGACTGGAATACGCGCAAAGATGCAAAAGAACTGTTATTGCAAAAACGCCGTAAATTTTCAACAACGCGCGTCGCCTGATCGTACTGCTTTTTTTGAATATTATCCTTTGCGGCGGCAAGTCCGCCTGAAATCTGAGCGTCTATAGCGGCAATTTTTTCCTGCTCCGTTCTAAGCTTTTCAAGCTCGTTTACGGCGGATTCCAATTCGCTGGAAACTTTCTGCTGGGCGGCTGTAAACTCCCTTGTTCTTTCGTCAAGTTGGGCGCGAAGGCGGGCTTCTCTTGAACGTGAATCTTCCAGTATCTGCGACCTCTCATCCTGTAAGACTGCAAGCTGGTCGCGGAAATAATTTTGCAAAGCCAAAAGCCTCCCTTGAGCCGTTATTTGATCCGTCGTTAGATTTTGATTGCTGGAATACAATTTTGAAAGCTCATCGTCAACGTCACTCAGGCGGGAAATTATCGAATCCATTTCTTTTTCTTTTGCGGCGATTTTTTCCGCCGTATCTTTGCGAATTTCTTCAATAAGGGCGCGTTCAGTCAAATTGTAAACGGCATTCCCGGTCCTTACCTGCGCGTCTTTTTTCCCATTAAAGGAAACCAGCAAAAACGCGCCGCATAAAAGCAATGCCACTGCGGCTATATTTACAGCTAACGGAAAAACCGCGTCTTTTTTTTGCGCGTTAATAATTATCTTGCCCTTGCTTTCGACAATTTGCGAACTTGTCTGTGAAAGCTGTTTGCGGTTTTTCTCGGCTATCCCGTTAATTTTAGAGAGTATTTCCCTCTGTTCATCAACTGATATTCCCGATTTTTCATCAAAAACAATTTCTTCGTTATTCATAATTCTCCCTTACACGCAGATGACTTTTTCGGCTTCTTTTGCAGAAAGCCTTATGCCGCCGGCTTTCAAACCGCGCACATTGTAATTCTGCGCTTTAAAAGTTTCCGATAGGACTTTAAGGCGCGGTTTTGGCTTATAGTGGACGGTAAATGAAAATTTCGGATTAATGTCC
>NZ_BDHF01000239.1:0-1193 GCF_054786115.1 Treponema sp. R80B11-R83G3
TTTTCTTTCAGGTCAAGGAACTCCAGAATATAGGGGTCTTTTAGTATAAAGTCAGGTTCTGTTTTTGGTTCGGTTTTTTGAATTTCATTTTTTACCGATTCCTTACCTTCTTTTCGGGTGGCAAGGAGCCTCTTGTAATATGAAGTTGTAATTTGCCGTTCAAGCTGACGAGAACTCCAATTACATTCGATACATTCCTTGAGGTAAAATTCTCGCTCAACCTCATTTCCAACCTTCATTAAAAGCCGATAATGCGTCCAACTTAATTCGAGACGCAGTGCGTCTCGAATTGGGAAGGTTTGATAAAACTGCCGCATTTTGCGTAAATTTGTCTCTTCAAAGCCTTTTCCAAATTCAACGGTCAAACGGTCGGATAAATATTTCAATAACTGAGACCCATATTCAGCCCGCGGATTATTGCCCTGTGCTTCCATAATTTGCCGCCCGATTTCCCAATAAGCTTCGACCATAGCGGTATTAATGGCGGTATACGCTTTTTGCCTTGCGGCGGCAAGAACAGAGCGGATATTTTGATAAATCGTGTCTTCGGCAGGAGTTATATCAGCCATTTGCACCTACCGAAATTACTTTCAAACTTTCAATTCCTCTGTCATCGACTATTTTGACGGCAATTTGGGTGTTGTCTTTAATTGTAAATGGCAGGGATTCCGTGCCTCTGTATTTTTCTATAAGGTCTGGGTTGATTTCCGCTTTTAAGGTTTTTGCAAGTTTGTCCCAACCTTCGTTTTTTCCTTCCATTGGGAAAAATACCTGTTTGGGTTCTATGGACATTCCGTCATAATCGGTATCAAGCATCCACATGGCGATTTTGTCGGTTCCGCCTGAATTGACTATCCCTTGTTTTATGTCGTAATAGTCAAAGCCTTTTACTTTGATTTTATACTTGCCTTTTTCGATGTGGATAAGCTCTACATCGGGCTGTCCGACAAGCCAGAAACTTTGGCTTGATGATACTTTCTTCTTTAAATCTGCGGTCATAAGGTCGGGGTTCATTTGTACTTTTAACAGGGTAACTCCGGGCCATTTAGTATCGTCAATATGTTTCGCCGCCGCCGGGTCAAATTGGAAAGCGGCGAAAACGATATAAACAGGTTTTGGCCTTATGGTTTCCGCCTCATTCAGCGCTTGGGTAACCATGCGGATATCTAGAGGACGGGTTTCGCCCGCAAAGC
>NZ_BDHF01000240.1:0-2287 GCF_054786115.1 Treponema sp. R80B11-R83G3
TACGTTTTTTTGTTGTAATTAAAACATATCACGGCGGGCATGATCTTTCAAACCCATTTGGTTTACGGTTGTTTTCGCTAATTCCTTGTATTATATAGACTTACGGAATTAGTCATACGGATTCAGGTAAAGGGTTAAGATAGGAGTAATAATATTATGTCATTGCAAGAACAGAAAAATTTCAACTTTCAACAAGGTAATATCCCGATACTATGGAATTATTACGATAAAGTATTCGCGGCAATGCCCGTAGAACCGCAGACCTGCCTGAATGTCGGTTCGGGAATCGCGCTTGAGTTTGAGAAGTATCTTCATGCTCGCAGGAATGGCCAAATTGATTGTGTGGACATTAATCCAATAGATGGGTATTATATATCCAATGGGTGGGGGTAATATTAGGAAATTTATATTGCGGGATATAGAAGTTCCTTTTAATCTTCCCCAGCTTTACGATATTGTTTTTTGCTTTGAGGTCATTGAACATGTCGATAAAACAGATATTTTGCTTGAAAACTGTTATAATAATTTAAAGGATGACGGTATTTTCATGATAGCGGTTCCGAATCTGAGTTCTATATATTCCAGAATTGAGTTGATGCTTGGATTTCAGCCCCATATAACTGAAATCTCAAACATAAAAGCAAACTTTGGAACAGGAATCTTCGGTAAAATTAACAATCCGCATGATGCGCCGATACATCATATTCGCGGAATCACCTATGGCGGTATGAAAGAAATGCTCAAGTTTTATAATTTCAGAATTATTAAGACATATAATGCCAGCAAAGGAGCATTTTTCTTACGGCTTTTGCCCTCCAGCCTGGCTTCGGTAGTCTTGTTTGTTTGTAAAAAACAAAAGAATTAAAAAAGAGGAAGTAAATATGAAAAACATAATTAATGAAAAGCCATCTATTGATTTACGCGGAAGAAATAAATTCATTACTCAATTTGTTTCAGACGAGGATATTTCCGGGAAATCTGTTCTTGATATAGGCTGTGGGTACGGATGGTTTGAGTTAAATGCCATAAAACGGAATGTAGGTAAGATAGTAGGTTTGGAATTATCGGAAAAGGATATAGAAACCGCAAAAAACAACGTACATGCAAAGAACGTCGATTTCATTAATTATACAAACAATAAAAATGAGAGTGTTACTAAATTGCCTTTTGAAGATGAGCAATTTGATACAGTCGTATCTTGGGAAGTTCTGGAACATATTCCAAAAAAATGTGAATTGGAATGGTACAAGGAAATATATCGTGTATTACGCGGGGGGGGGGTATTATATATATCAACTCCTAACAGGCATCTTTTATCAAACATATTTGATCCTGCATGGTATTTAATTGGACACAGGCATTATAGTTTAAAAGACCTTTTCTTTTATGGAGAGGCTGCAGGTTTTACTGTTGAACAACACGCTTTACGCGGTAAATGGTGGGAGATACTATCTATCAATAACTTGTATATTTCAAAATGGATACTACGAAGGCCGCAGTTGTTCAAAGAATATTTTGACAGGAAAGTAGATAATGAATATAATCAAAAAAGCGGTTTTACAGGCGCCTTTGTAAAATATAGGAAATGAATTAACTTTTATGTACAAATATACAATCTCAATTGTAACGCCGACATTTTTCATTCTAGGAGCTAAAAATGAATAATAATTATTTACCTGTTATTTCTGTAATTATTCCATGTTTTAACGGTGAACATAGATTACCTATATTACTTGATTCTATAAAAATGCAAACGTATCAACAGGATAAAATAGAAATAATCGTAGTGGATGATGATTCTATTGACGATACAATAAAAATTGCTAAAAAATATGGATGTATAGTTGTCAGAAATGGGGAACATTACTGTGAACGTGGTAAAAGTATAGGTGTTGAGGCCAGCAATGGAGAGTATATTTTTTTAATTGACGACGATAATTGCCTCCCTCACAAGTCATGGTTATCTGAATTGGTGAGGGCCGTAACCAATGAGGATTGTGTAGGTGGGCAAGCCTATAAATTTCATTATGATCGTAAAGATTTATTGATAAACCGTTATGCTTCTCTTTTTGGTATTAATGATCCAACAGTTTTCTATCTGAAAAGGATGGATAAGTTGATGTTTACCGAAAATACATGGACGCTTCTCGGAAAAGTAATCCTGAATCCGTATGACTAATTCCGTAAGTCTATATAATACAAGGAATTAGCGAAAACAACCGTAAACCAAATGGGTTTGAAAGATCATGCCCGCCGTGATATGTTTTAATTACAACAAAAAAACGTA
>NZ_BDHF01000241.1:0-1162 GCF_054786115.1 Treponema sp. R80B11-R83G3
AAAACAGCCCTGCCCCTCCTTGCCGTATGATTTCACCTTTTTTTCTTCACTATGCGTTTTCCCCCGAGCGGAATTGGGTTTTTCCCCCTCCGCTTCAAGACGGATTGACCTTAAAGAACGCATCCGCTCCGCTAATTTTTCCCTCTCCACGCCAGTTATAGCCTTAACGGTCGGATGCCTTCCAAGCCAGCTTTCTTCGGCGGTTTTTCTTTCCACATCCGTTGCGTCAGGGTCTATGCCGGACATCTTTTTCCCGATAACGCAACGCCGTTCAAGCATGGCAAGGGTAAAATATCCCGCAATAGCGGAAGCGCCTATTTTTGCGATTTTCCGCTGACGTTTAACCCATTCGGGAACGTCCTGCAAACGGCAGGACTTATTTTTAACGTATGCAGGGGGAAAAATGGAAACTTATTGGAAAGTGAATGAAGCGGCGGCGGCGTTGCAAGTGTCGGTGCAGACCATATACCGATATGTGGCGAATGGGGAAATACCTTTTCACAAATTAAACAGGGCGGTGCGGTTCAAACCGTCCGAGATTGAAAACTGGATGGAAGGGAAAAAAGCGGGGGCGTTGAAGAATGAAATGTAAATACTTTGAAGAATGTTCAGCGCCTATATGCCCAAAGGACGAAAGGGCGGCGCAGTCCGTATGGTTCGCCGATGAGCCTGTCTGCCGTTTGCAGGACGTTCCCGAATGGGTTAAACGTCAGCGGAAAATCGCAAAAATAGGCGCTTCCGCTATAGCGGGATATTTTACCCTTGCCATGCTTGAACGGCGTTGCGTTATCGGGAAAAAGATGTCCGGCATAGACCCTGACGCAACGGACGTGGAAAGAAAAACCGCCGAAGAAAACTGGCTTGGCAGGCATCCGGCTGTTAAGGCGAAAACAAGCGAGGAGAGGGAAAAACTGGCGGAGCGGATGCGTTCTTTAAGGTCAATCCGTCTTGAAGCGGAGGGGGAAAAACATAAATCCGCTCAAGAGAAAACGCATACCGAAGAAAAAAAGGTGAAATCATACGGCAAGGAAGGGCAGGGCTGTTTTACGCCTTGTAATTTGAATAATGGCGGGGGATAGATAACAAATGGCTAGGAGCGGAATACAGAGATATGAATACTAACATAGTTTTTAAACCTACGGCTGTTCAGCGCAAGGCTCTT
>NZ_BDHF01000242.1:0-1161 GCF_054786115.1 Treponema sp. R80B11-R83G3
TTTTTCTACGCCACATTTTTTTGCGCCCGAAAAACCGCTTCGCGGTTTTCCTTATCGGGCGCAAAAAAACGTCATATACCGCCAGACGTTAAGCAACATTGGGGCTAAATTTTATTGTAATTTTATGGAGGAGAAAATGGTTAAAAATAGGTTGTTCAAAACTGTAATTGTATTAACTTTTTTGGAAAATTGTGTTTCTTTAGAAACGTCCTCATCATCTTCATCTTCTTCAAATTTTAACGGTATAATTATTAATGAAATTACTACAAATCAAACTTCTTTGAAAAAAGAAGAAATAACAGAATATTTTTGTTATAATTTAACAGAATACTTTAATTCATATAAATATTACAAAATAACATCAGAGGTTTTCAATGAAAAAGAAAAACAAAATTATAATTCTACAGCCCGTATAATCAAACGAAATAATTTATATATTGTTGAATATATAGGTTCTGCTGGACGGTATTCAATTGCTTTTTCAAATACTGAATATTCTGAATTTGATAAAATATTTACATTTGGAAGGCGGACAGTATTAGGAAATGCTATTAGGGGTAAAGTATATGATACTTATTCTTCCTGGCTTTATAGAATGGAAATTGCAATAAAATCAAATGGAAATCGTGAATTATATGATGATGAATTATATGCTGCACTAAAGATTGAAAAATGGTATAATGATTTAAGTAATTGAAATAAATTTAAAGGAGAAGGGAAATGGAAAAATATATACTTGTAGAAGTAGATATGGAAAAACATACAGGAGAACAAATTCTTGAATTTTGTGCAGAAAATGAAGATGAAGCAATAGAATATGTTTTCCGTAAATATAATCCCCCTCCAAAAAATTATAATCTTTATCAATTAATTGTTGACACTGATAAAAATTTTAATTTTAAGACTGATTATAAAATAATAAATTTACCAAGTGAAATAACTGAAGATGGTGATTATGTTTTTTATGAATAATATTATTATAATGTACGCCCCAACGTCGCTTAACAGGTCGGTAAAAGTACGCCCCTTCGGGGCTAGTGTGCTGTAAAATACAGACAACGATATAAAAGAATGATATAATTGAGGCATGAGGAAAATACAGCCGCAAATAAACAAAGAAGACAAATTGCTGATGCAAAGATTATTATCAACAGGGCATCT
>NZ_BDHF01000243.1:0-1176 GCF_054786115.1 Treponema sp. R80B11-R83G3
TTCTTCGCTGTTCAGCGACCCGGATGTCTTGAGGGAACTCTACTCGGCGATAGAAAATGTCCCTATCCCGCCTGATACCCCCATCGACATTAACACGCTAACGGACATTCTTTACAAAGATCAAATTAACGACGTGTCTTTCATCATTGACAACCGTCTTGTCGTGCTGATTGAACACCAATCGTCAATTAATGACAACATCCCCCTTAGGCTGCTAATGTACATTGCCCGTTTATATGAAAAAATAGTCAGCCGAAAGAAACTGTACCAGGCCAAGCTTGAAAAAATCCCTACGCCTGAATTTATCGTCCTTTACAACGGCAAGTATAAATACCCAGATTACAAGGAACTCAGGCTTTCCAATGCTTTTAAAGACATTAAAGGTTTTAAATTAACGGATTCTGATAAAATACCATTGGAATTAATAGTACATGTCTACAACGTGAACCACGGGCATAATCCCGAAATTTTAAAAAAATGCGAAACCTTGGACAGTTACAGTATCTTTGTGGATAAGATTCGCGAATACCAGAAGAAAGAAAATTCGCTTGAAAAAGGTGTAAGAAATGCGATAAACTATTGTATAAAGAAGAACATATTGAAGGAATATTTGGAAGCCCATGGGGCGGAGGTATACAATATGCTGTTGACGGAATGGAATCAGGATGAGGCAATAGAAGTCGCATGTGAAGAGATGCGCGAAGAATATAGGAATTATTTTATTGAATTATTAAACCAAGGTTTAACTAAAGAAGAAATTATAGAGCGGCTTCAAAAGAAAGAAGATTTTTTTGAAGCTCAGGGCTATTTCATGGAATAATTAATGCTGGTTAACCTCAACGGTAACTGTCACAACTTTTTGGTAGTGTCGTAATATTCCCGACCACCCCAACATATAGCGTGTTAAAAAACATATGCTTCTTCTTTGTGATCTTTTTACCTTCGTGATCTGCGCACTGTCGGCTGCCTAAAGTCAGCCTTGCTTTTATTGTAAACAGCGGCGTTTTTCATCCACACGGTTACACCGTGCGTTAAATTAACGTGTGTGAAATATCTTTAATATTATTCAAAAATAACGCCTAACCAATAATTAGGATCGCTAACTTCCTGCGCTATCAATCCAATATCTACGTTAGCCGTAGTCTCCGCGACAAGCCACTTCGTCCCGTAAGATTC
>NZ_BDHF01000244.1:0-1150 GCF_054786115.1 Treponema sp. R80B11-R83G3
CGTCTAAATCATTTTGATCGGCAATATTATTTTTACTTACGACAGAAATGAGCATTTGCGGGTCAAGTTTAAAACTTAACTCACCTTTAAGATTCCATGAAAAATCCATATTTGTAATGCCGATAAAGGCGGCATAGGTTTCTCCAGACGGCAGAGAACTGTTAAAATCAATAGGGTAGCTGGTATGATCAAGATTGAAAATGGAAATTTTTACATTGGTAGGGATCAGCTTATACCAAATCCAGCGGAATTCGCCCGATTGTACGGGCTTTTGATCAATGCCGTGTGTTTTGGAATAAACAACGCCGTATTTACCCGGAGGAACGGAAAACTGCGCCCAGCCGAACATGAAAGCGACCCCGGCAATTATAATCAATATAATCAGGGTGATAAAAAACTTTTTCATACTGTACTATAATAATACATATATTGATTTTTTTGCAACATATATTAAAGAAGGTAAAAGGATAAATTGGAGAATCGTGTAAACAGGATGGTTGATCCCGCGTCATGGATATTGTTACTGTCTTTTGTAGTTTCATTTGTCTCGCTTATAATTTATCTTATAGATATAAATTTTAGCGATAAAACTCTGTTATTATTACTTGACGTGATGCGGTATTCGTCATCTATGCTGTTTATTTGCGCTTTTTATAAAATAATATTAAATATTTACCGCAGTATTCGCGATCATAAGCTTCATTTATTAATATTATTGCTTGATCTTTTATTAATTGTATATTGTTTTGTAGTTATTTTGATGAATGAATTTATTATTACGTTTTCAGGGGGAAATTTATGAAAAAACTTTACGCTCTAAGGGGAGCGGTTCAATGTGAAAACACAACGGATGATATGATTCTGCAAATCGGCCTTATGTACGGAGACCTGCTTAATATGAACAAGCTGGAAGAAGCGGACATTGTTTCCGTAATGTTTTCCGTAACTGACGATCTTTACGCCATTAACCCATGTACGGCTTTACGAAGAGGCGGCAGGGCGGGGGAGCTTTCCCTTTTTTCAACACAGGAGCCAAAAAGTAAAAATTCCCTTGAAAGGGTTGTCAGAGTTTTAATTCACTGTTATCTTGATGAAGGGACTGTAATCAGACACGTCTATCTCAATGGGGCGGAAGTCTTGCTTCCTTAGC
>NZ_BDHF01000245.1:0-1152 GCF_054786115.1 Treponema sp. R80B11-R83G3
GAACAGGGAAGCGTTTTCATGATCATAATTCCAATTGTATTGGGTAAAAAAGAAGAAGTTAAATCAAGTAAAGGTTTGTTGGAAGGACGCACCCTGTCCGCGCCGAACGCTAAAATTCTGGTTGTAGATGACAATGAATTTAATATAAGGGTCGCCGAAGGATTAATCGGCCTGTTTAAGATCAATGTGCACAGCGCTTTTTCCGGAAAGGAAGCAATCGATATGGTTCAGAAGGACGATTATGACATTGTATTTATGGATCACATGATGCCCGAAATGGACGGCGTTACGGCAACCGGCTTAATAAGAAAACTTGGCGGCAAGTATAAAAATTTGCCTATCATAGCCCTGACGGCAAACGCGGTTCAAGGCGCAAAGGAAATGTTTTTATCCAGCGGATTTGACGGGTTTATTTCTAAACCAATTGATGTTCAAGAAATGTATAAAGTCCTGAAAGAATGGCTTCCTCTGGAAAAAATCGAGATAAGAAAAGATGGAGAAATAGAAGTGAATGATGATAATGAAGAAGCAAGCGGTAATTTTCTCTCCGAGTTGGATAAAATCGAGGAAATCAATGTTGAGATTGGCCTGAACCGCGTCTCCGGCATGGAAAACATGTACAAGGAAACACTGGCGCTTTTCAACCAGAAAATTGTTTTAGAATGTGACGACATGTCCGCCAAGATAAAGCACGGTGATATAAGCGGCTTTGCTATTTCAGTTCACGCCATGAAGTCCGCCCTGTCCACAATAGGCGCGATGAGTTTATCTGAAGCGGCGTTCAGGCTGGAAACGGCTGCCAAAGAAAACGATTTTGAATTCTGCGTGCAGAGGTTTCCGGTTTTAAAAGGAAAACTTTTAAATCTGCATGAAGACCTGTCGGCTATTTTCCCTGCTAACGCTCAGGAAGATAGCAAAAAAAAGATAGGGGATAAAGCCTATTTAAAAGGTCAAATTGAGAAAGCGCGTCAAGCCATTTCTGACTTTGACAGTGACGCGGGTCTTAATATTATTAACGATTTGTTGACTTATGATTTCGGCGAGCAAAACAACGCTTTATTGAAAAATGCCGCCTTGGCTTTTGAGGAGTTTAATTTTACTGAAGCTACGGATTTGTTGTCTGATGTAACTGAATAGGTGCTTCTTAATTAG
>NZ_BDHF01000246.1:0-1234 GCF_054786115.1 Treponema sp. R80B11-R83G3
GCAATGACAGAAAAAGAAAAAATCAACCGACAAGATTTTGTTGATAACGTGATTAACGACATGATCGTATCACTATCCTCGACTACAAAAAAACTGCAATGGAATATAAAAGTCATCAGCGACATTCGAGGAATATTAACCAGTTATTTTATTGAAGAATTGCGCCTATGCGCCGATGAAGAATTTTATCCATAAAACAAATAAAGGCATAAAATGGAGTTTTGCCAAACACAAGACATCATATAAAAGGATTGTGTCTTACCATAGTAAAAAAATATTAAAACTTTATTTTACTCTTTGGCAAAACTCCTAAGCTAAAAAAGCCGTAGGCTTTTTTAGCAATTCAGTCCGAATAAAAACTGTCGCATTTCTTTTTCACCTCAGCCCATTTAGGGATCGGCAGACGTTCTTTCTTCCCGTCATAAAACCTAATATCTTTAGGAGTCACCAATTCCATTTCCCAAGCAAGCGCGATCATTTCTTCACGGTTGTGGACATGAAAAGTCTTATATAAACTGTTCAGGTGGTTATAAACCGTGCTTTTTGCTATATCCAGCTCTTCCATTATTTGCTCAATGGTAAATCCGCTGCACAGCATGACAAGGCATTCCCTCTCCTTTTTAGTAACTTTGCCGTTAGCGTCAGGATATTCATCAAAATGATCTATCATTTCTTTAACCTTCGGGGAAATATACTGTCCGCCTTCCCGCACAATCCGCAAGCCACGACAAAATTCATTATTATCTTCCCACATATCGAGGTATGACTTCGCCCCTGACCAGATGAAACAAGGGGCATAACTCACGGGAAAGTCATGGTTTGAAACCACGGCTATATTCAGCTTCGGAAACACTTCTAACAGCTTTTTAATCCTTTCAGCAGTACAGATATGATAAAACCAACTGTCAATAATAACAAGACTTGGGTTTTTATTGCAGATAACGGTATTTAAAGCGTTATTATCCTTGTCAGTAACAGTAACATCTTTAAAACCCAACGCCTCAAGCCGCTTCTTTATCTCCGCATGATGTCCCACCGCCCTAGTAAGCACCAACACCCCTCCGCTCATTTTTTTATCCCCCCGCCATTATTCAAATTACAAGGCTGAAAACAGCCCTGCCCCTCCTTGCCGTATGATTTCACCTTTTTTTCTTCACTATGCGTTTTCCCCCGAGCGGAATTGGGTTTTTCCCCCTCCGCTTCAAGACGGATTGACCTTAAAGAACGCATCCGC
>NZ_BDHF01000247.1:0-1136 GCF_054786115.1 Treponema sp. R80B11-R83G3
ACTGCGATAATCTTTTGTAGTTCATTCGCCATTTACGCAATCCTCCTTATAATTGCAATAGATGTTTTCTTAAAGCTTCATATAACGCTTCAGGTTCAATCGGTTTGCCTATATGGCTGTTCATGCCGGCCTTTAAACATTTATCTATGTCTTCTTTAAAAACGTTCGCAGTCATTGCCACAATAGGAATTTGCTTGCGCAAATTCCTATTGTGGCTTCGAGTTTCACCTTCGGTGAAACTCGTGCCGTTATTTCCAGTTTTGCCTTCGGCAAAACTTAAGCTGTTATTTTCAATTTCACCTTCGGTGAAACTCGGGCTGTTGTTTCCAGTGGCGTTGTTTTCGGCGGCGTTTTTAATCAGTTCTTCTTCCAAAAGGCGGATTTCTTTTGTCGCTTCATAGCCGTTCATTTCGGGCATATTGACATCCATTAAAATGAGCCGGTATTTGCCGGGAGCCGCTTTGAACAATGACAACGCGGCAACTCCGTTTTCAGCAAAATCAATGGAAACCTCAGTGCTTTCAAGGAGCGCGGCTAAAATATCCCTGTTGATTTCAACGTCTTCCGCTATTAATATCGTATGATCTTTAAAATTAATCTTTGAATCGGAGGAAAAAGAATCGTCTTTTATTGAATCGCCCGTTCCTTTTTGGACTTTTACCGTAAATATAAATTTGGATCCCCTGTTAAGTTCCGACTCAATCCAAATTTTGCCATGCATAAGCTCTACAATCTCTTTGGAAATTGCCAAACCTAGCCCCGTGCCTCCGAAATTCTTTGAGATGTTTCTGTCCGCCTGATTGTAAGACGTGAAAAGTTTTTTTTGCTGTTCTTCAGAAATGCCTATTCCGCTGTCCGTGACTTCAATTTTTAGCGTTATGTCTCCGTTTGATTCATCCTGTTTTTCAACGCTTAAAGTAACCTTTCCTTTTTCCGGCGTGAATTTAATGGCATTGTTAACTAAATTTATTATAATCTGCGACAATCTCAATTCATCGCTTATTATGCATGAAGGAACGTTTTTATCAATATTTACGGATAAATTAATGTCTTTTTCCTCAGCGCGGACATTCGTCACATTAAAAATATTCGTCAGAGTTTTTTCAAAATTAAATTCGCCGTAAGAAAGCTCAAAC
>NZ_BDHF01000248.1:0-1134 GCF_054786115.1 Treponema sp. R80B11-R83G3
AATTTCCTGCCCGTGCGCCTTGGTTTTGTCTGTCCCAATGGGATTTTTCGCAGGTATTGGAGCCGCCGCAAAAAACGGCATTCTTGTAAAGGGCGGCAATTTTCTGGAAGCGTTTAACAAATTGGATGCGGCAGTGTTTGACAAAACAGGAACATTAACGCGAGGCGTGTTTAAGGTTACGTCAATTCAACCGGAAGCCGGATTTACCGAGAGCGAATTACTTGAGTTGGCGGCTGACGCGGAGTCGTTTTCCAATCACCCAATCGCGTTATCTGTCATGCGGGAATACGGAAAAAAGATGGAAAAGTCCGGTCTTGCGGAATATCAAGAATATTCAGGGTACGGGGTAAGCGTGGTAAAAGACGGAAAAACTATTTTAGCGGGCAACCAAAAACTGATGAAAAAAACGGGTATAAGGTTTAATGAGTCATGGAAGCATGGAACAAAAGTTTATGTCGCGTATAACGGGATATTCGCGGGAATTATCGTTATATCGGACGAAATTAAACCCGACAGCCGTTACGCAATATCAGCATTGAAAGAGAGAGGAGCACGAAAAACTATAATGCTTACTGGTGATAATCCGTCCATCGCGCAAAGCGTCGCCTCTGAATTGGGAATAGATGAAGTTTACGGCGGATTACTGCCGCATGAAAAAGTAGAAATACTGGAAAAATTAATAGAAAAGAAAAACGCAAAAAGCAAACTAGCCTTTGTAGGAGACGGCATTAACGACGCGCCTGTTCTTTCGATAGCGGACATCGGCGTCGCTATGGGCGCGTTAGGGTCAGACGCGGCAATTGAAGCCGCAGACGTGGTACTGATGACAGACGAGCCTTCAAAATTGGCGCAAGCCGTGGACATATCGCGGTTTACGTGTAAAATAGTTACGCAAAATATAATTTTTTCGTTAGGCGTAAAAATTATTTTCCTTGTTTTTGGCGCGTTTGGAATTGCAGAAATGTGGGAAGCAGTCTTTGCCGACGTGGGAGTCTGTTTATTGGCAATTCTTAATTGTATGAGGATATTAAGGGTTAAGTGCTAAGAGAATTATATATATTTTGACAAATAGGTTTTTATGTTTTTCTTATCTTCTTTTGCAAAAGGGGAAAAACGAACTGTGTATTTCAATCG
>NZ_BDHF01000249.1:0-1132 GCF_054786115.1 Treponema sp. R80B11-R83G3
GAAAGGAAGCCCCTTGCGGACAAGATATTCCGCCATGTCTGTCGCTTCCAAAAAGCCGCCTGTACACGCCGCTTTCATTCGCTTAATGTTAAATTGAGAGGTTTTAATCATTCCGGCGAACATTCGAAGGCAGACGTTCAATGTGTCGATGCTGTCGAAAAGGTTTTCTTTATCTTCCTGTAAATCTTTGTTATACGCATAAGGCAGTCCTTTTAGCAGTGTGAAAAGAGCGACAAGGTTGCCCGTTGTTCTTCCTGTTTTTCCACGGATAAGTTCCGCAAAATCGGGATTTTTTTTCTGAGGCATGATAGAAGAACCTGTGCTCCATGATTCGGCAAGATCGATAAATTTAAATTCTTCGCTTGCCCATAAAACTATGTCTTCGCAAAAACGTGATAAATGAACCATAGTGATTGCGCAGGCGCTTGAAAGTTCCAAAACAAAGTCTCTGTCTGCAACAGCGTCCATGGAATTGATACATGGTCTGCTAAAACCCAACTCCTGCGCGACAGCCTTGCGATCAAGGGGCAGGGTAGTTGCAGCTAACGCTCCGCTTCCCAAAGGACACTCGTCAAATCTTTTAAGAGCGTCGCTAAAACGGGAATAATCCCTTTCCAGAGCGGTACACCATGCCGTTAGGTGATGTCCAAGCGTTACGGGTTGCGCTCTTTGAAGGTGCGTGTAACCGGGCATTATGCTGTTTACATTAGACAACGCCGTATCAAGAAGCGCATTAACAAACGCGGCTAATTCTTTTTGTAACTGCGGTACTGTACGTTTTAGATACAGGCGGAAAGCGACCGCCACCTGATCGTTTCTGCTTCGCCCCGCGTGAACCATTTTGCCCGTATCGCCAAGACGCTCCGTTAAAATTGCTTCTAAAAAAGAATGAATATCCTCATGCGCCGTGTCTATCTTCAATTTGTCCGCTTTAATTTCGCTTGCGATAGCGTTTAGTTCTTTTACAATTTTCCCCGCGCTGTCCTTTGAGATAATTCCTTGTCTGCCGAGCATTACTGCGTGGGCCTTGCTTCCGGCAATGTCATCAAAGACAAGTCGGCTGTCAATATTGATTGACGCCTGAAAAGCAAAAGCCTCCGCCTGCGGAACTTCCGCAAGCCGCCCTGCCCAC
>NZ_BDHF01000250.1:0-1127 GCF_054786115.1 Treponema sp. R80B11-R83G3
TTGTCGGAGTGGGCGAAGGTGGCGAAATACTTTATTCAACGGGACTTTAAAGGATAAGGTAAACGCACCTACGGACACGCAATTGTGTCTCCTCCAAAATTCATAGTGTCGTCAAGAAATTGGCGACACTACCTGTAGGACTAGGTGACAGTCACCCCCACCGTGTTAAAACAGCGTAGGTGAATTTTTTCAGGAGACTATAATTTGAATGAACCTCAACCATCGCAAAAAAACTTCAATCATTATATCACACCCTTAACCGCCGCCGTTATCTGCTTTTTTTTCTTCTCGCTTTCCTCGCCGGCTGCCTTTGCGCAGGACTTTTCTTCAATAGACAACGATTTACAAACATTGGAATTCTTGATAAACGCTAATAGCGATTCCAGTAACAGCGGTAATTAGCGGCGGCATTGTGTGGGCAATAGTAAAATAAATTAACAATGAGCAAAGTTAGCAGTAATAACAGGTTGGCAATACGTAAAGCTAACTTACAGCAATATTGCTCATTTCTAATTGTTCATTGTTAATTATAAATATATCACAACTGGGCGATAATCTCAGGGGAGAGGTCGGTGTACTTACAAATTTGAGATACGGGCATATTATCAGCTTTCATCTTTCGGGCGTTTTTAATGTTGGCTTCATTATTGCCTTCCTTACGGCCTTTGTCTTCAGCATCTGCCATGGTAAGCGTAACGGTGTCAATCACTTGTACAAGATGATTGACGCCGTTATTCAAATAAACTAAACAAGGAGAAAAGAAAATGGCAAGACCAAAAAAAATCGCCACAAAGAAGACAGCAACAATGGCAAAAAAACCCACCGCAAAGAAATCAACCGCAGGAACAGCAAGCATAAAATTGTTATCAGGAAAACCGTCAACTAAACGCCCTCCCAACAATCCCGAAGTACCGCATAACAAAATCCACAACTTGGCGGTGTTGATCGGATTGCCGCTTAACAACGGGTCAAGCAGGGTTATGATTATTTGAAGCATGACCACGAAGGGTGGGAGCATGGTAAGGTTTGACAACACGCAGGCGGCGACGCCCCGCTTGAAATCTCTATAACCGCCGTCCGATAAACCGAGCGTATTTTTCAGATTAAACATTGACTGCCTCCTTTAG
>NZ_BDHF01000251.1:0-1366 GCF_054786115.1 Treponema sp. R80B11-R83G3
TCTGTGTGTTTCCTCGTATTCTTTATCAAGAATTTCTTTCATTTTCATAAATGTTTGTGTTTTAACGCCAAACATCCGCTTAAAAGCATGTGCTTTATCGTTATAATTTGTTTTTTCCCCGCCCATTCTAAATTTATATCATATTTTGAGGTTGTCGAACAAGTCTATTGTAGTTTTTTGTAATGAGGTATATTGACGAAACAATATTTATTTGATATTAATATACAATAAACAATTATAAGGAGTTTTCAAATGAAAAAGATGGCTTTTTTTGTTATCATCAGTGTGCTTGCGGTTTCTCTGTATGCTCAAAATATAAGTGATTTTGACATTCAGGGAAATGATGACGGAACTATGACAATACTGAACTATAAAGGTACAGCAAAAGAAATAGTTATTCCGGAGATGATTTTCAATATGCCTGTAACCCGAATAATAAACGGAGCATTTAAGAATAAGGGGTTAACTAGTGTTGTACTTCCAAAGACAGTCACGTATATTGGCGAGGAAACTTTCCGACAAAACCAACTAATATCAGTAACTATTCCTGACACCGTGGTATACATAGATAATTATGCCTTTGCAAACAACCAACTTTCAAGAATTACAATTCCCCAGAAAGTTGAATATATAGGTAATTATACCTTTGCAAGTAATCAGCTTACAACTGTTACTATACCCGGAAAAGTAGAGAATATAGGTAACTATGCTTTTGCCAATAATAAATTGTCAACAATAGTCATCCCTGACAGTGTAGTTATTATAGGGAACAGTGCATTCGATGGTAATACCCTTACAAATGTAACAATCGGTAATGGGGTAGTATGTATAGGGAGTAAGGCATTTACCTGTAATGGAGATTTTAGTAATGATAACCGAATTACCAATATAACATTAGGAAATTCAATCAAATATATTGGTGATAGGGCCTTTTATAAACATCGAGCAACAACTGTAGTAATACCAAATAGTGTGGCATATATTGGATTATATGTTTTTCTAACGTATAATGACAATTCATTAACTAACATTACAATAGGTAAATATGTAATGTTTGGTCTTGATAGTGATAGTGATGGTCCATTTTACAATAGTGGTAAATTTGAAACTTCTTACCAAAATAATATGAGGAAAGCGGGTAAATATTCCTCTGTAAATGGTAATTGGACATATACTCCATAAATAAAGTATAAAACAATCGCCACTGCACTTAACAAAGCGGTAACTGCACGCCGCCTTACGGCGGCTAGTGTGCTGTAAAATACATATGTCAACATGATTTAGCCTTTTCAATTTTAGCAAGTATCTCAGACGGTTTTTTAGTCCATGTGAAAGAACGTCCGGACTTGTTCCAAGTTCTGATATA
>NZ_BDHF01000252.1:0-1111 GCF_054786115.1 Treponema sp. R80B11-R83G3
AACCTCAACCGAGCCGCAAAAACGGCGAAGGTTCCCCTCTTGATGAACCAAACCCAATCGCCCTCTGACCACTAAAACATCACAATTATTCATGTTTTTACAATAAATGTTCCATGATGTTTTAGTGGTCAGACGGTCATAGCGAGGTATGTAACACTCTTTAGACAAGTAACTAATCGCCATTAAAATCCCTCATTTTCATTGCCCACACTTTGAATAATTTTTGTAATAGCGGTTTTTGTGTCGGGAATTGTGTATTTATAGCCACTTTTTGTTTCATTAAGAATATATTATCACTTTTGGCGTTTTTGTCAATAGTTTATGGGAATATTTTCCTAAAATAAAGACTAAAAAAAGTCTTTCGCTAAGTGATAGTCTTAATACGCAAAGTTCCACTACCAATTTAAATGCCCATTACCGCTAGAAGATGTATGCCCAAATCAAAAATATTGAAAAAAATCTTCGCTAAGTAAAAGCCGGAATACGCAAAGCTATGCCGGGGGCGCACGGTGTGGATCGCCTACCATGCCACGCCAGAGCGTGCTTAAATAAATGCCACAGCCGTCTAGCCCTCGGAAGGGCTTTGCGTATTCTGGCTTTTTTTTAGAGTGATAATTTTTTTCGCTATTAAATTCTTTGGGCATACATCGTGTAGAGGAGAGGGAATAAGCCTGTAGCAAGTTTGCAAACATAGCGTCGAAATGCGAAAGAACGCTTTATTATCCCTCTGTCGAATAAAATCCCCGTACCAGGAACCTCAACCGAACCCGAAGGGTGAAGGTTCCCCTCTTGACGGCACGGATAACAGAAATTAATTTAGCGTAAAGCATGAATATTGCTTCCTAATAGTTGACACTTTTTCCATAATTGTGATAATATAATCTTACATACATAAAAATAATAATAAATAACAAATATGTATGGAACTGGAAAATGAAAGCCGGTTCAAAGTTGTTATTAAAAAGGAGTATTTTATGGGACGGTTTACCTTACCTCGTGACTTGTATCACGGTAAAAACGCGCTTGAGGCGTTGAAATCCCTCAAGGGGAAAAAGGCGATTGTAGTAGTTGGCGGCGGAAGCATGAAGAAATTCGGCTTTCTGGACAAGAC
>NZ_BDHF01000253.1:0-1108 GCF_054786115.1 Treponema sp. R80B11-R83G3
ATCCCTTTAAGATTTCGGGCAATATCAAGTTTTTCTTCTTTACGGCCTTCGTTCTTTGCATCCCTCATTCCACTCCGCCAGTCGAGTTCGCCTTTCATAAGGCTGGTTTAAAGCGCATAAGCCTCATTATAATCTGTCTCACCTTTCATTTTGCAGTCTCCGCCAACCGGAAACATCCCAAGCCGGTATTCCACCGCTCCTATTTTCTTTTTTAAAAACGGCTTCCCCCACCCGATAGAAAACGCCTCAACGTCAATTTTTACTAGACGTGCGGCAAGAAAATGCCCAAGCTCGTGAAAAAAAACTACAATCCCCAGTCCGAATAGCCCTAACGCTATTTTCAGTATAAACATGAATTTATGATAACATAATTTATAAATTTATTCCAGAAGACTTCACGATAAGATAACGGACAAAACCCTTTGATTTTCACTCTTTTTTACGCGCTTATCGGTGAAATGCTCAAATCCCTCGGTTCGCTTTAATACTTTTATTGTGCGCCACGCCGTGTTAATTTATTTATCTACACCGCTTAACGCGGTGCATACTTGGGCGCCATATATAGGTATGTAATTTTTGAACCTTCTTTCGAAGGTTCGGTACAAAACTGTATTGGAGTTCATTATGGAAAATGTTAACAGAAAACACAAGGACAGCGTTTTTTCTTCGCTGTTCAGCGACCCGGATGTCTTAAGGTTTTAAATTAACGGATTCTGATAAAATACCATTGGAATTAATCGTGCATGTCTACAACGTAAACTACGGGCATAATCCCGAAATATTAAAAAAATGCGAAACTTTGGACAGCTACAGTGTTTTTGTGGGCAAGATTCGCGAATACAAGAAGAAAGAAAATTCGCTTTAAAAAGGGGTAAGAAATGCGATAAACTATTGTATAAAGAAGAACATATTGAAGGAATATTTGGAAGCTCATGGCTATCTCTGAATAATTAAAGAGTTATAGAGGAATTATGAGCAAGAAGAAATTTTACCACGAACCAACACGAACTTTTTGCACATATCTTGCCGTTGTCCGTACATAATCTTGACAAATTTTTGTAATTACAATATAATTACAATATTGAGGTGTAATTATGTTAGCTTCTGT
>NZ_BDHF01000254.1:0-1101 GCF_054786115.1 Treponema sp. R80B11-R83G3
CTATAAAGCTAGTGAACATAATATTTTCTATTGACTCTCTGTAAAGAAAGTATATTATGCAAAAATATGCAAAAGATATTATAAAAACGGCTATACGCAGCAATCCTAAATTTTTAATCCTGGGTTTCTCAGGCTTTTTGTAAGGCAACAAATCAAGTATCATTGCCGTCCAGCAGGCATAACCGCACCAACCCCTTCCAAAAATAATTGGGCCGCCAATTTTTGCGACTAGATAATGTATTGCCGCCGCTTCAAATACGCCTATGAATACATAGTAGAAGAACCCTTCGATTTGCATATTTTCATGTTTAATTAAGCCCAGAAAAACAAGCATATATAGCCCAACACAAAATTGAATAAATATCCTTGCATTTTTATACCGTGCTATTACTAACGCAATGCCTAAAGATACAAAAAATCCAATATATGTAAAAAGATATGCCCAATGAATGTTGATATGTTAAATAATAATTTCAGCCGTGAAAATGGGACTGAATGTATTCAGTGCATGAAGTGTGCAATGGAATGTCCACAAAAAGCAATATCCTGGTAGGAGGAAGTTATGAAAAAGATATGTGTTATTCTAATATTTATGGCAATATCTGTAACTGTATATGGTCAGACTGTATTATTACGCCCCAATGCTTCAATCGGTTATTTTTCATCCAGTGACATGAAAGGTTTATCTTATGATTATGGAATGAAAATACTGCTTTTTGCAAATGAATTTCAACGATATGGCGTAAAAATTGACCATTTGAATTTTACCGGTGACAATGCCTTGTCATATTTAGGCACAGGGTTATTTATTGAACAGATTTTGTTTAAATACTTTAATATGGGCATAGGAACAGTTGGATATATAAATTTACAACAGGGCGGGGACAATCCATTTGGGATTTATACGCATTTAGGCTTTGAGTACTCATTTGGAAAGTATTTCAACATTCTGGCTGCATATCAAAGTGAATTTATTTTTAGGAAACATTTTACAATGAATAATGCATTTACACTAGGCTTAGGTTTTAAAATTTAGAAAATATTTGTACGCCCCCACTTCGCATAACAGGACTGTATGCGCTTCGCCGCTTTCGGCGGCTC
>NZ_BDHF01000255.1:0-1114 GCF_054786115.1 Treponema sp. R80B11-R83G3
ACGGCGTTAGCGGTAAGCGCAACAATAGGAATTTGCTGGCGCAAATCTTTATTATTGCTTGGAGTTTCACCCGCGGTGAAACTCGCGCTATTTTTTTCTTGTTCTTCTTTTTCCCATGCGCGGATGGCCGTTGCCACTTCAATCCCATCCATGTCCGGCATCATGTGATCCATGAAAATCAGGTCATACTTATTCTGTTTCACCTTCTCTATCGCATCCGCTCCGCTTAGGCAAACGTCAACCTTCGCCTTATAAGGAGACAAAAGTCCCTCGGCCACTTTGAGATTGGTGGCAATGTCATCCACTACTAACAGACGCGCGTATGGGAAGGTACAGCGAATAACGCTGGACTTGCCTGAAACTTCAAAATAATCCTGACGGTCAAGTTTGCCGTTTAGGGTATTGGCAATGGAAAGCGACTGTACCGGTATAGGCACAAAGCGCGCGTTGGGAATAAAGACTTCAGTACCCCATTCTACCATGAGGGCAAGCTGCGGTTTCTTGCCGCCGGGGAAGCCGCCCTGTTCCAACAGCGGTTTTATTTCTTCATAGAGACCGTAACCGGAAAAAATATAAAACCATTCTTCACGGTGCAGGGCGGCGGCAAAATCATCATAATTTGTCACCATAGTATAAGGAACCTTCATATTTTCCAATGACCAGCATACCGATTTGGCGTAGTTGAGCCTGCCTTCGTAAACAAGAATTTTCTTTTTTTCCGGTTCCATAACTGCTGCGAAGGGCGCCTCTGATTCAATGCCCTGTGGAATGACTGCCGTGAATACGCTGCCCTTGCCATATTCGCTTTCCATGCTAATATCCCCGCCCATGGCAATACAAAGCCGTTTAGTAATGGCAAGCCCCAATCCGGTTCCTTCAATACCTTGATTCTTCTTAATATCCACTTGGACAAATTCATTAAAAAGCTTTACCTGATCTTCATATTTTATCCCTTTTCCGGTATCGGCTACTGCCATCCTAAGCCAAATCTGTTTATCATCCCGTTTATCAGCGGCAATGATTAATCCAATATGCCCTTTTTCCGAATACTTTATCGCGTTGGACAGGAGGTTAAGAAGAATCTGACGCAAACGCGTTTCGTCTCCGATCCGCC
>NZ_BDHF01000256.1:0-1100 GCF_054786115.1 Treponema sp. R80B11-R83G3
TGTTTTTTCGCTCGTATCCTGCAACGATCCAATATTTTACATGGTTACGCAGGAAACTAAGTTAATTCCGCCGCGAAAAAGAGACAGCCATAAAAACAGCGTCCCTGTTGTTTAACAGGAGATTACTTCTTCCCGATTCAAGACGTTTAAACCAGCCCTCGCGCCCTTTTGCAGACGCAGACCAAGATAAAAATTCTCCGTCGGCATCCGCCGTTTGAGAACCTAAAACAATCGCCGCCTGCAATTCGCGTTTTCGTAAAACGTCTTCGCGTATTTTTCCCTCATAACCTGACGATGAAGGAATGTAAAATGTCCTTCCGCGCAAAGAATTGGGCAGGTACTGCTGGGCTGCCCAATGGTCGCGGTACGCGTGGGGATAAACATACCCCTCGCCGTGGCCAAAACTTTCAGCGTCTCTGCTTGCGTCACGTAAATGGTTGGGGACTTCAGCGTCTTCGCGTTCCACTTCTTTAAGAGCGTCAAAGTAGGACATGGCGGTATTCGATTTGGGGGCGGTCGCAAGGTACAGGCACGCGTGGGAAAGCGGGAAATTCCCCTCAGGGAATCCGATTCGCTCGAAAGACTGGGCGCAGGAGATGACGACTGAAATCGCGTTTGGATCGGCAAGGCCGACATCTTCGCTCGCTAGGATAATCATCCGTCTGAAAATAAATTTTGGGTCTTCTCCGGCGCGTACCATTTTCGCAAGCCAGTACAAAGCCGCGTCTGGATCACTGCCCCTTACGCTTTTAATAAACGCGCTTATTGTGTCAAAATGGTAGTCGCCGTCCCGGTCGTAGAGAAGCGCGCGCCTCTGTATGCTTTCCTCAGCCGCTTCCATGGAAATGTGAATTTCCGCCCCTTCTTTTGGCGGCCATGGAGTAACGCTTGTTTCCACCGCAAGTTCTATCGCGTTAAGAAGGCTTCTCGCGTCCCCGCCGGCTATTTCCACAATGTGCTCTAACGCGCCTTCTTCAAAATTGACATTCCATTTTCCGTAACCGCGTTCTTTGTCGGCAAGCGTCCGCCTCGCCGTTTCAAGCAATTCAGGCTGTCCCATAGGTTTTAGCTGGAAAATTCTGCTTCTGCTTACAAAAGTT
>NZ_BDHF01000257.1:0-1094 GCF_054786115.1 Treponema sp. R80B11-R83G3
GTTAAGGCCTGTGCGGTTTAATACAGTTCTCGCAATGTCCGTTATGCGCCATGCCTCCGCCTCGGTAGCGCCAAATCTGCGGTAAATTTCCCTCATCTTTCTGCCTAAGTCCCAGTGATCAAAAGCTAGGCTCGCCGCGTGAGTTCCGTCCGCTTCTTTGCCGATTATCAAGCGCAGTAACGAAAGCAATCCGTAGCTGAGAGCGACAGAATAAAGACGCTGCCCTTTTGTATTACATTCAGTGATGCGCGTAAAGAGCGGCGAATTTAATTTGCCAACCGCCGATTTTGCCGCTCTGGTTATTCAAGAAAATTACCAAAGTGAAGATTTCAGGCGCATTTTGGGAATCAATATTTTTAACGATGTCGCATGGTTTAACAAAGAGGGATTTGAAGACGCGTTATTCTACTCGTCAGTATTTTTCATGGTAGAAAGTGACAGCATAGTGAAAATCCCGATTGATGATAGAATCGACCGCATTGCCAAAATCTACGAAGTTCTTATCAAAGCCGAAGAAAAAGCGGAATATCGTTTTGATAACCTCATCGAAATTTTAACGTCAAAGCTCTCAAAAGCCAAAATAATCGCCGGAAAAGCGACAACTGCCTCGAAGAAGACTGAGGCGAAGGTGAAGACTGAAGCAAAGAAAACTGAACCAAAGATTGAAGCGAAGGTGGAGATTGTTGCGAAGAAAACTGAGCCAAAGACGGAAGCGAAGGTGGAGGCTGTTGCGAAGAAAATCGAGCCAAAGACGAAAGTGGAAGCGAAGACTGACACGAAGAAAACTGAGGTTAAGACAGAAGCGAGGACTGAGGCGAAGAAGACTGAGCCGAAGAAGACAGAGCCAAAAGCGAAAACTACCGCGAAGAAAACTGAGGTTAAGGCTAAGACTGCTACGAAGAAGGCTGAACCTAAAACGAAAGCTAAGTCTGCTGTGAAGAAGACCGAACCTAAGGTAAAAGCGAAGACTGTTGTAAAGAAGACTGAGCCAAAAGTGAAAGCGAAGCCTGCTACTGCTGCTAAGAAAACTAAGCCAAAGACAAAAGCGAAAACCGGTAAAAAGAAAAAGTAACGTTTTTATAAGTGTGTTTATA
>NZ_BDHF01000258.1:0-1086 GCF_054786115.1 Treponema sp. R80B11-R83G3
TCGGGCTTAGGGATTTTTCTTACAAGTTACGCAAAACTGACGAGGCTAGGGATTGGTCTTTACCTGCCGTTTTTATTTATTCGGTGGTGTGCGATAAAACTCAACCGCATAAATCATTAGTGCATGGGATAGCTCAAAGGGCGGGGCTTGATGTGTCTGATATTGACTGTTCCACTATTCCGGTTACGCTTCCTTATGTCAAATTAAGTAAAAATGTTTGGTCTGAATTGTCGAGTATGGCGGTGGCTTACCGTTGCCATTTGGAGTGTCCAGTAGAAAAACCGCTTGTGTTCGCACATTCGCCTTATCAAACAGAACCGCTTGCGGATAATGAATATTCATACACATTTGAAGGAAATAATATTTTTTATTTGCGAAAAACTGAAAGAGCGGAATTGTACCGCAATTCAATAAGGTTAAAAGTCAATATGCCTATAACACTTGAAAAACAAGAAATTTGGCATTATGACGATCCGCCTGTTTTTTATGATGAGTTTTTACAATCGCATTATCCATTTAAATATCCGCTTGTTCGTGAAATTGAAGAGGGTAAATGTGAAGCAAGATACAAGATAAAAGACGCTGACGGCAAGGAACGGAATGTAGTTTTTGCTGACCAAATAGACAGTAAAGAGGAAGCGGAGAATAGGCTTGATTTTGATGGCGGTCCATTTTCTTATTCGCATTATGACGTTACTTCAAACCATGACAGGGCAATACTGACGATTGCTAAAGAAACTGACGGAGATTTATACAGAGCGGAAATTTATGGCCGCCCAATAGTGCTTGAACTTAACCGTTCTTGTTTTATGAAAGATGTTGAGGCGGTAGAAACTTTGGGTACTGTAGCCCTGAATGTTACTGGTTCTTATTTTTCCGAATACGGAATAGTTAGGGGAAATATTACCGTTATGCAATATGAGGATTGGGTTATCCGTGAACTGGAAGAAAGATTGCAGGATAGAAGGGAGTTTACGATTAAAACACACAGAGCGTTGTTTAATGCGAGGGTGGGAGCGAAAGTAAAAATAAAAACAAAAGATGATGAAACGGGGGGAACGATTAACGCTTTTTCTTTCAGGTATA
>NZ_BDHF01000259.1:0-1086 GCF_054786115.1 Treponema sp. R80B11-R83G3
GTATATAAACGCAGGACTTATCCCCACATATTTTTTAATCCGCCGTCTTGGTATGGTCAATTCGTTCTGGGTATATATAATTCCTGGAATTGTAAACGCTTTTAATTTTATTGTAATGAGAACTTATATACGCGCTATTCCCGAAAGTTTCATTGAATCCGCACGGATAGACGGCTGTGGAGACTTTTACATATTTACTCGTATTATTTTCCCGTTGAGTCTGCCTGTATTGGCGACTATTGCTTTATTTGTTGCCGTAGGATCATGGAACTCTTGGTTTGATACAATGGTATATAATTCAGGCAAGGTAAATCTACACACTCTTCAGTACAAGTTGATGGAATATCTTCGATCAAGTCAATCGCAGGGTAAAACAGCCGGAGATGCAGGAGCGATGGCCCTTGCGTCCCAAGGCGGAGGTTCAGGCATGGTAACGCCAATGAGTATACGGGCGGCAATAACTGTAATTGCTTCTGTTCCTATTTTAGCTATCTATCCTTTTATGCAACGTTATTTTGTTGTTGGATTAAATGTTGGCGGAGTAAAGGAATAAGTTAAGTCATCAATCTAGGACTTATTGCACATAACATAACTTATTTGTTTTCTCATAAATCTTACATTCTTTAATATATTTTTTCTAATGCTTCTTTATTCACGCCGTCCGCATTTAAGTATTCTGAAAATATATTTAAACCATTCTTTATTGCGCTTTTTAATCTGCTGTTTATTGATATTCCATTTTCCCACCACCAATTTTTTATTGTAAATGGTTTGCCAATTTCATGCTTTTCAGGTTCCATTCGCGCAATTATTTTATTCTGATATAATACAGGTAAGACATAATAGCCGTATTTTCTTTTCTCTGTAGGTAAATACACTTCCCAACTATATTGAAAATCAAAAAGTTTATATACCATTAGCCTGTCCCATAACATATTATCCAGAGGGGCTAATAAACGGATACAATTATCATATTCCGGTTTTTTATTAAGAGATTTAACATCTTGTTGGCGTATATAAAAATCTTCATTTATTTCTGGAACAGTTATTTTTTGGATTAACCCTTTTTTTTCCAGGTTATTAAAT
>NZ_BDHF01000260.1:0-1092 GCF_054786115.1 Treponema sp. R80B11-R83G3
TCGGGCTTAGGGATTTTTCTTACAAGTTACGCAAAACTGACGAGGCTAGGGATTGGTCTTTACCTGCCGTTTTTATTTATTCGGTGGTGTGCGATAAAACTCAACCGCATAAATCATTAGTGCATGGGATAGCTCAAAGGGCGGGGCTTGATGTGTCTGATATTGACTGTTCCACTATTCCGGTTACGCTTCCTTATGTCAAATTAAGTAAAAATGTTTGGTCTGAATTATCGAGCATGGCCACAGCTTGCCGTTGCCATTTGGAGTGTCCAGTAGAAAAGCCATTAGTTTTTGCCCATTCACCGTACCAAGATGAGCAATTAGAAATGAGCAATGAGGAATGTTCATATATTTTTAAGGGCGAAGATATTTTTTATTTACGGATAACGGCAAGGGAGGAACTGTACCGGAATACGGTGCGATTAAAAGTCAATATGCCTGTTGTTTTAGAGAGACAGGAAATTTGGCGGTATGACGATTCACCTGTTTTTTATGATGAGTTTTTACAGCCACATTACCCTTTTAAATATCCGTTGGAGCGTGAAATTGAGGCAGGTAAATATGAAGCAAGATACAGGATAAAAGACGCTGACGGTAAAGAGCGAAATGTTTTATTTGCTGATCAGATAGACGGTAAAGATGAAGCAGAGAATAGGCTTGATTTTGATGGCGGTCCATTTTCTTATTCGCATTATGACGTTACTTCAAACCATGACAGGGCAATACTGACGCTTGCCAAAGAAACTGACGGCGATTTGTATAAGGCTGTCATTTATGGCAGACCGATTATTCTTGATTTGAATAGGTCATGTTTTATGAAAGATATAGAAGCGGTAGAAACATTGGGTACGGTTGCGCTTAATGTTACCGGCTCTTATTTTTCGGAATACGGAATAGTTAGGGGAAATATTACCGTTATGCAATATGAGGATTGGGTTATCCGTGAACTGGAAGAAAGATTGCAAGATAGAAGGGAGTTTACGATTAAAACACACAGAGCGTTGTTTAATGCGAGGGTGGGAGCGAAAGTAAAAATAAAAACAAAAGATGATGAAACGGGGGGAACGATTAACGCTTTTTCTTTCAGGTATA
>NZ_BDHF01000261.1:0-1067 GCF_054786115.1 Treponema sp. R80B11-R83G3
GGTCGTTTTTTTTCTGGTGTATTATTCTTCTTTTTTGGTTCCCCTACCGTATATCCTTCCTGTACAAGCCACTTCTTTTTTGTTATATATTCTTCTATTGTGGACAGTTCAGCCAGGCGTTTTGCCAATTTTACTAAACGCCCGCCACCCAAAAGATTCGCCTTCCATGTATATTTTTTATCTGTAGCTTCTTTCTGTAATACTGGATGATAATCATAATGATCCAATTCAAAACAAATTTTCTCGTTGATAGCGACTTTTCGCCTGAAGGTTAGATGAACAATTTTATTCCCGACAGATGGCTTTTTCTTTTTTGCCAGTACCGCAATCGCCTTAGTATTTGCATCGTGGAAAAGGCCATTTATTGAAATAAAATCAAGAATTTTATCAATTGTGAAATTATTAATAAAATTACAACGCATTGCCGTTGTTCGTGCGTTATATAAAAACCCATAAGGCTGAATCATACATATTTTACCGGATTCAGAAAGATATTTTTCAACACTGGCAATTAATACATAATACGCCAATTGGTTGTCCGATATAGTTCTATTGCTTTCACTTAAATCTTTAATAATTGCATATGTCAATTCCTCAATAAAAGGCGGATTACCTAAAATGATGTCAAAACCAGTATCAGATTTGCTTGCCTTTAACGCGTCTTTTCCCCTTTCTCCAAAATCGCCGATAAAAATATTATGTCCTACTGTCTTTCCAAATCTTAATTTCCACCAAATTATATCCGGTTTTAAGGCATCACATACAGCTAACGCTAAGCTAAAAGAAGCGATATGGGCTGCTTCTTCCTGTAATTCAACTCCAAAGATGGAATTATTTAACAGTTCTACAAGTGCCTGCGGGGTAAGCCATTCCTTGTTTTTTTGTTGATTTACATAAATTAAACGCCGGAATGCTGAAACAAGAAAAATGCCCGAACCGCAAGTAGGATCAAATATTTTTTCGTCCCCTTTGATTTTTTCCAGCGGCATAGCCTGATCCAGCATCAAATTTACCAGAATTATAGGAGTAAACACTGCCCCCTGATATTTTCCCGTAAAATATTGATA
>NZ_BDHF01000262.1:0-1065 GCF_054786115.1 Treponema sp. R80B11-R83G3
GTTTTTTTAAGGTTTCAATTTTTTCTTTTACCCTTCGGATTTCGGCGCTGTTATTACTTAGCATCCAAGTAGGGCAAGGTTTATTTTTTTCGTTTGCCATTTTTTGGCTTTCTTCTTCTGATAAGCCTAATGCGATTAACGCTTCTTTACCTTGCTTCCATGCCTTATTAACTGATTTCATGTAATTTTGAGATTTTTCAAGTTTTATCAATTTTTCTTGATACTTTTTTACAGCTTCTGGATCATCTCCGCTAATTGAATTATTGCTTTCAGCGGCTGCGGCTTTGCCTTCGTAATAATCGGCTTTATTATAGGCTTCGGCGGCTTTGTGATGAGCGGTATCAATTCTTTTTAATAATGCCCTGTGGCTTCCTTCGCTGTGGTGTCCTACTAAAATGGGCTGTCCAAAAGGGATAACGTCCCCCATTTCTCTAGCCCTGTTACTTTCTTGATTGGCTTCAATGTTTGACCGTCTCGCTTTTGCTTTGTAGCGGTCGATTTTTATTTCTTTTCTTTCTTCATAGTCTTTTCTACCAACTGACATAATTAATCTCCTTAAAATAAAATTACCCTAGCCAAAAAAGGCTAGGGAGTGAAACTAAAGAGCTTTTAAGAGTGCGCTCTTTTCATCTGTTGTAAAATGACGGCTGAAAAGGCAAGCTTTACAGTCTGTTCTGTCTTTACAGGATAGACAGATTTTTGTAGGGTCTATAATTGCGGGTAACGCCATTACCAACATTTCAACCGTTTTTGTCATGGGTTTGTTTATTGACCATGCGAGACGGCGAATTATATTAGATGTTTCAGCGGAAAATTTTGGCGTGTATACTGGTTTTTCCCAAACATCATTGGCTGTCGCTTGCATAATTTAACCTCCTAAATTTTGAATGTGAATTTTGAAGCGTTTTATAGCTTCCCTTAACCCATAGCCGATATATCGCTGATGGTGATAAATACCGCTGTCTGATAAGTAAGACAGAGTAAAACCGTCTACCTTGTGGTAGGTAATAGTAATTTCTTTATTTTTAATTTTTTCCATTTTATACCTCTACTAAATAAAATTTT
>NZ_BDHF01000263.1:0-1060 GCF_054786115.1 Treponema sp. R80B11-R83G3
GGTTATAAATAATATCAGCAGAAATATCGAAGGCACGGGATTGGGCCTGCCCATTACCAAAAGACTTGTGGAAATGATGGACGGGGAACTCAAAATGGAAAGCGAGTTTGGCAAAGGCTCGACATTCAGCCTGCATCTTAAACAGGGCTTTGTCAGCGATAAACCGGTTGGGCCGGAAGTCGCGGAAAAACTCCGTAACTTCTGCTATGCCGACAGCAAACGCACTGCCACTAAAAAACTGGTAAGGCTTAATTTAGACTACGCCAAGGTGCTGGTAGTTGACGATATGCAGACCAATCTGGACGTGGCAGCCGGCCTTTTGCGCAAATACAAAATGCAAGTTGACTGTTTAAGCAGCGGGCAGGAGGCGATTGAAAGGATACGACAGGGCACTCCTGTTTACAACGCCATATTCATGGACCACATGATGCCCAGAATGGACGGCATAGAAGCGGCTGGCTATATTCGCGCGTTAGGCACGGACTACGCGAAAAAAATACCGATAATCGCCCTGACCGCCAACGCCATACAGGGAACGGATAAGATGTTCTACGAACATGGTTTTCAGGCGTTCATATCCAAACCCATTGACGTAGTGGAGATGGATACCGTTATCAGAAAATGGGTGCGTAACGATAACCGTGAGAACGCGCCTGTCGCTAAAAAGCCGATTATTATCCACGACGAGCCTGTTGCTACTGAAGCCGCTTCCAAAGATGAAGATTTGGTAATAGAGATACCTGGAGTAGATGTTAAAAAAGGGCTTGCCCTGTACGCGGGTGAAACGGATATTTATCTGCCGCTGTTGCGTTCATACACCGTCCACACGCCGACTGTTTTGGAAAAGCTTAAAAATGTTTCGGCAGAAAATCTGACTAACTATGTTATTACAGTACACGGATTAAAAGGCGCAAGCGCCGGCATAGGCGTGGAAACCATAAGGGAAGCCGCTTTAGAACTGGAAAATAAATCCAGGGCTGGCGACTTGCAGGGCGTTTTGGCTAAAAACGACAAGCTAATCAAAGATACGGAAGCCATTGTGGCAAACATAAAAGCATGG
>NZ_BDHF01000264.1:0-1061 GCF_054786115.1 Treponema sp. R80B11-R83G3
ATTTACAACGGTACATTTATTGTAAACGCATATACAGAAGAAAAGCTGTTTTCCTTATATTTTACCGAAGAAGAAAAGGCAACTGTAATAAATATTTTGGATAAATATCCAATATATCCATTGGTATACGGATTTGTCAATGACGAGGAAAAAGTTTCATGGATAAGAAGTAAGGAAAATGACGGTATAAAAAGTTACTTAAATTTAAGAAAAGGCGATAAACGGTTAAGACCCGTTGAAGCAAAAGAGGAATTATATAGCGGTAAACTTTTCTATTTTACCTGTATTGGAGAAAGGAAAGAACTAATAGACATTTATAATTATTTCAAAGATACAAATGAATTTAATTGTACTTTACAACAAGAATTATACCGAGAAGAATATTGGTGTGAAATAATGCCAAAAAAAGCGACTAAAGGAAACGCAATATTAGCATTAAAGGAAAAGTTAAAATGCGATAAAATTATATCATTTGGGGATTCAATAAATGACATACCAATGTTTAAAATATCAGATGAAAGTTATGCCGTTGAAAATGCCGTAGATGAACTTAAAAAAAATGCGACAGGTATAATAATGTCAAACGAAAAAGACGGAGTAGCGCATTGGTTAGAAGAAAATTACAAGAGATAACGAATAAGAGGTATACATGATAAAAGCTGTATGTTTTGACTTGGGAGACACTCTGGTTTATTCTGACAATCAATTAAGTTGGGCAGACAACTATAAAAACGCATTAGAAAAAGGTTTTAATTCTATAAATAAAAACCCTACAGAAGATGAATATAACAACTGTATAAAAATACTAAAAAAATATAACACAAGAATAAATCCCCGTGAAAATGAAGTATCTTCGGAGCAGATATTCAATGAGATTATGGAATTATTGAAATTAAATACAATGGAAAAAGATATTATTGAAAAAGATTTTTTTGAATATTATACTAACAACAATAAACCGTTTAATGATACGGAAGAAGTATTAGAGGGCATAAAAAACAGTAAATTAACTATCGGCATATTAACAGATGTCCCCTATGGAAGTATACAAGTTATTACAG
>NZ_BDHF01000265.1:0-1056 GCF_054786115.1 Treponema sp. R80B11-R83G3
GGTTTAACCCTGCTTAACTCCCTGACGGCAAGGACAAGTTCCTTGTCTTTGGCAATTTCACTAATTAAAGCCGGAAGACGGTATGTCCAGACAAAATCATTCACGCTACCCGGCACGTTTATTCTTTCATCCGCCGGATCCGCAGAGTACCAATTATTGGAAAGATGAAGCAGATCCTGTATCTGAAAAACACGGAAACGGGAACGGGCCTGGGCGGTTTTTGTAAGAATTATTTTTGCCGTTCCCGGGTTGTAAACCTTCGGCAAGGAGGGAACGCCTAAAAAGCCTGAATATTGCCCCTGATCCGCCTCCGTTTCCCACCACTGCCTGAGCGTCGAGCTGTCATGAACCGCCGGAGTGCAAACGCTTAATTGGGGATAATTCTCAAAGGGAACATAAGGCTGTCCCGCTTTATCCCATTCGCGAACCCACCGCGTCACGCGCAATCCAAGTATCTTCAGTTTAGACAGAACTTTTGGGACGCAGGGGGGAACGGCTCCAAGGTCTTCGGCGCACGGAAGCATTGAGGACGACTGCACTAATACCGAAAGCAGCTTCATTCCCAATTGCGCCCATGTTTTTTCCGCTCTTTTCTGGCGTTTTTCCAATAAAGCTTCCATAGCCGATTTTTCTTCCTGCGAAAAAGTGGCGTATGCCTTCGCGTCCCTGTAATACCACGCTGGGAAAAATTTCCCTTTTTTATATTCGACAAAAACTCTGTTTTTCCATTCTCCCATAAGAAAATTACGGATCGCCGGATGAAGATCCAAAGCGTCAATATCTTTTTCTCCGGTAATTTTCTTTTTAAACAGCCAAAGTTCTTCGTTATTTACCCGTACAAGCGCCCTGGAAAAAATCCTGTCAGCCGCCGCTTTTATGTCGGCGTCCGTGAAAAGGCTGCCCCAGTTATTGCGCAGGGCATGCATCAGCTCGTCCGTGCGGATATGCGGCTGGGATACCCAGCGGATTCTGCTCTTGTCAAAACCGAGTTTTTTAAGATCGCCCGTAGTAATCGGCGGATATGGCACATAACGTCCGAGAGCGGCGGAATAATCC
>NZ_BDHF01000266.1:0-1049 GCF_054786115.1 Treponema sp. R80B11-R83G3
TAAATTCCCTGTTCTATTCCGGTAACAACAGACGCTCCCGGCACAATGTCCGCGTTTATAACACGGTGAAGCCCCGCCCAATCGCTATGTTCGCCAAAAAGACAAAGCCTGCCGGGAACAAAAAGTGATGTTTTTTTATGCATTTATTTGTTCTCCTGTTTGTAAATTGAGAATTACTCTATAGGACTTATACTAAAACTAGTCAACCCTATCCCTAACATTCTTGGGTCTCCTTCCGGCATTGCGGGGTTTTTAATATTGAATTGAACAATAACAGGGTATACTCCATTCCTTTCTTTAAGGTAGTCAATTTTTATAGGAATTGTAATTTCGTTTGCACCTTCAACGGTAAAGTCATTGACATTTGGCGGAAAAGGCGTTGGTTCACAAGGCGACGGTTCTGTGCAATTTCTTGCAAAGGATGAGGAATGTCAAAAGAAGTTAGTTGATTATCTTAACGAAAATGATCTTACGGCATACTCTCTTACAATTAAGCCCCGTCATCTTGTGCATAAGGCTATTATTCCCGTAGCGGGGTATGGTACAAGGCTTTATCCTGCGACCCGAAGCATGAAAAAAGAATTCATGCCGGTAATAGACAGTGATGGCATGGTTAAACCGGTTATTCTGATACTTTTGGAACAGCTTTATGACAGCGGGATAGATGAAATTTGTCTTATTACAGGCGGAGAAGATGAAATTGAAGTTTATAAAAAATATTTCCAATCTTCACTACCGGAGAAACACTCTGAAAAACTTCCGGCAAGTATGCTGGATTATGAAAATAAAATAATTGAAATTGGAAAAAAAATTACTTTTTGTATTCAAAAAGAAAAAAAAGGCTTTGGTCATGCGGTTTTTCAAGGCAGGGATTTTTGCGGCGATGAGCCTGTATTGCTGTTGTTAGGTGATACTATTTACCGCTCAGGTATGCAAAAAACGTGTAGTGTGCAATTGATAGAAGCTTATGAGCGTTTGGACACTCCCGTTGTTTCGATACACAAGATACCTGTTGAACAGGTCGTACATTACGGAATACTCTCAATTGA
>NZ_BDHF01000267.1:0-1049 GCF_054786115.1 Treponema sp. R80B11-R83G3
ACTCCTAAGGAGACGATTATGCCACAAACGCAAACCATGACCCTTGATGAAAAACTAGCCATTTCCAATAAGGCATTTACCTTATTGGATGCCGGAGATGAAGAAGGATTTAGCCGTCTTTTAAGGACCGCCCCAATGCCCCCATATTTAGCAAAAATGGCTAAAGAGAAAATAGGCGTAGATTTTCTTATAAACGGCGGTTGGAATTTGTCAGAAGCGGAGGCTGAATTTGGACAAGGCTGGCTTAATAAATAGTATATATAATGCGGCATTAGCTATTGATTTTGGCAGAAAAGGTTTTGCAACCAGAGGGAAGGAACAAGAAGGTCGCATTTCCTACGAAAAAGGTATCGCTCTTGAGATGACCGCTTTCAATGAAGCCCAAGCGTCAGCAGACCCTCAAGCCATTATTTTAGCCGAATGGACATTTTTAGGTCAGGAGCTAGAATTTTTGCAAAAATCGGACAAAGAAAGCATAAACAGCTTAACCAGAGCCATTCGTTTTTTCGATGACGCTTTCCTTGCCCTTGAAGTTATAGGGGATAAGCCCCTTTATCAATGCGCTGAAAAAATCATCCCCCACGATTCAAAATACCGTGTAAAAGGTTTTCCAAAAGACTCATTCCACGTTGCCTGCGGCGGCCACCAAGCAAGGCTAAAAAACATACTCAAAACCCCAGGGCTTGACCCTATCGAAAGGGCATTACTCAAACAACGGCTTGCCAATATGTCTACAGCGCAAACGGCGTATGTGGAATTGCAAAAAAAAGCGTTGGTAAGTTAAAGGAAAATCCCCCAAAAAACCGCTTTTTCCCCTTTTTTTGTTCCAATTCCACCGTTACCATGCCCTTGACGCTATACAAACGAGTAGTATAATTAAGGGCAGGGAGCAAAATTGTATTTTTGGCTGTAAAAAATGAAACCATTTGCATTACTCGAAAAAACGAATGGCTCTGGTTAAGCTGTTTATGCTTTCTTTGTCCGATTTTTGCAAAAATTCTAGCTCCTGACCTAAAAATGTCCATTCGGCTAAAATAATGGCTTGAGGG
>NZ_BDHF01000268.1:0-2222 GCF_054786115.1 Treponema sp. R80B11-R83G3
ATGATAAATGAGGAAGGCGGGTTGAAATTGCCGTTTCCGAAAATTGTAGGAAACTCCTATATCTTCTTGAACTGTCAGAATTTATTTTTATTTTGTATGCGCAGGAAGCATGGCGGGTTATGAAAATAATGTTAAAACTTGGACTAAATCCAACTATCTTTATGAATCGGCAGACCTTATTTTTATGTATGGGGAGCGAAAAACGGCTGTGAATTTATTTTTTACTGAAAATTGCACTAAACAACAGTATCGCTCTGAAATGGCATGATTTATTTTTAATGAATATGGCGGTGGGATTTTTCTTAAAACCTACCCGAATGGGTAATGCCGTTTGCGGTAATGAACAGATATTTTTTACGCATGGGGTGAAATATGAATGACGATTGCAAAATTGACGTTTCTGAAAATTGTACTTTTCCATAGTGTCGCTTTGAAACGGCAGGACTTATTTTTAACGTATGCAGGGGGAAAAATGGAAACTTATTGGAAAGTGAATGAAGCGGCGGCGGCGTTGCAGGTGTCGGTTAAGACCATATACCGATATGTGGCGAATGGGGAAATACCTTTTCACAAATTAAACAGGGCGGTGCGGTTCAAGCCGTCCGAGATCGAAAACTGGATGGAAGGCAAAAAAACGGAGGCGGTGAAACATGAAATGTAAATACTTTGATGAATGTTCAGCGCCTATATGCCCAATGGACGTGGGGGCGGCGCAGCCGGTATGGTTCGCCGATGAGCCTGTCTGCCGTTTGCAGGACGTTCCCGAATGGGTTAAACGTCAGCGGAAAATCGCAAAAATAGGCGCTTCCGCTATAGCGGGATATTTTACCCTTGCCATGCTTGAGCGGCGTTGCGTTATCGGGAAAAAGATGTCTGGCATAGACCCTGACGCAACGGACGTGGAAAGAAAAACCGCCGAAGAAAACTGGCTTTGCGGGCATCCGACCATTAAGGCTATAACTGGCGTGGAGAGGGAAAAATTAGCGGAGCGGATGCGTTCTTTAAGGTCAATCCGTCTTGAAGCGGAGGGGGAAAAACCCAATTCCGCTCGGGGGAAAACGCATAGTGAAGAAAAAAAGGTGAAATCATACGGCAAGGAGGGGCAGGGCTGTTTTACGCCTTGTAATTTGAATAATGGCGGGGGGATAAAAAAATGAGCGGCGGGGTGTTGGTGCTTTCTAGGGCGGTGGAACTTCATGTGAAAATAAAAGGACTGCTTGAGGCGTTAGGCTTTAAAGACGTTACGGTTACGGACAGGAAAAATAAAGAACTGAACACTGTTATTTGCAACAAAGAACCATGTCTAGTTATTATTGACAGCCGATTTTATCAGGAAGCTACTACGTGCAGGATCGGCGAATTGGTAAATATTTTCCCAAAATTGAATATCGCCGTTGTTTCATTCCATGAATTTCCTGTGAGCCGCGCTCCGTGTTTCATTTGGGCGGGGGCGAAGTCGTATCTCGATTTGTGGGAAGGGGAGGACGAATTTTATCGGGGCTTGCGGATTGTTCGGGAAGGCGGGCAGTATATTTCCCCGAAGGTTAAAGAAATGATAGATCATTTTGATGAATATCCTGACGCTAACGGCAAAGTTACTAAAAAGGAGAGGGAATGCCTTGTCATGCTGTGCAGCGGATTTACCATTGAGCAAATAATGGAAGAGCTGGATATAGCAAAAAGCACGGTTTATAACCACCTGAACAGTTTATATAAGACTTTTCATGTCCACAACCGTGAAGAAATGATCGCGCTTGCTTGGGAAATGGAATTGGTGACTCCTAAAGATATTAGGTTTTATGACGGGAAGAAAGAACGTCTGCCGATCCCTAAATGGGCTGAGGTGAAAAAGAAATGCGACAGTTTTTATTCGGACTGAATTGCTAAAAAAGCCTACGGCTTTTTTAGCTTAGGAGTTTTGCCAAAGAGTAAAATAAAGTTTTAATATTTTTTTACTATGGTAAGACACAATCCTTTTATATGATGTCTTGTGTTTGGCAAAACTCCATTTTATGCCTTTATTTGTTTTATGGATAAAATTCTTCATCGGCGCATAGGCGCAATTCTTCAATAAAATAACTGGTTAATATTCCTCGAATGTCGCTGATGACTTTTATATTCCATTGCAGTTTTTTTGTAGTCGAGGATAGTGATACGATCATGTCGTTAATCACGTTATCAACAAAATCTTGTCGGTTGATTTTTTCTTTTTCTGTCATTGC
>NZ_BDHF01000269.1:0-1045 GCF_054786115.1 Treponema sp. R80B11-R83G3
CCGTCAGTTATCGAAATTACGTTGGTGGGAATGTAAGACGAAATGTCGCCCGCTTGTGTTTCAACAATGGGCATCGCGGTAATTGAGCCGCCGCCCTTTGTCTGCGCCAGTTTTGCCGCCCGTTCCAAAAGCCGCGAATGTAGGTAAAATACGTCACCGGGAAAAGCCTCGCGTCCCGGCGGGCGGCGCAGAAGCAAACTGATTGCGCGGTAAGCGACGGCGTGTTTGGAAAGATCATCGTAAATCACAAGCACGTCTTTTCCCTGATGCAAAAAATGTTCCGCCATTGCGACCGCCGAATAAGGCGCGATGTATTGAAGAGCCGCCGAATCTGAAGCAGACGCAAGCACTACAAAGGTGTAGTCCATCGCGCCGTGTTTCTCAAGGTTATCAACTATTGCCACTACCGAAGACGATTTTTGCCCGATAGCGCAATACACGCAAATAACATTTTTTCCTTTTTGGTTAATTATCGTGTCAATAGCGATTGCGGTTTTTCCCGTTTGGCGGTCGCCGATTATCAGCTCACGCTGTCCGCGCCCGATGGGGATCATCGCGTCTATGGAAAGGCATCCTGTTTGAAGCGGAGTGTCCACGCTTCCACGGTCGATTACAGGCGCGGCGGGAGCCTCCATCGGCATAAATGCTTCGGCTGTTATAGGACCCTTTCCATCAAGAGGTTCGCCAAGCGGATTTATCACCCTGCCAAAGAACGCGTTACCTGAAGGAATAGACACAACCCTGCCGGTTCGTTTTACTTCTTCGCCGTCTTTAACCAAGTCTTCGCCCGTTAAAATTACGCAGCCGGCGTTCTCTTCCTCAAGATTGAAAACAATTCCATGGGCGCCGGAGGCAAATTCAACCATCTCTCCGTAGACTGCGTCGTTAAGACCGTAGACGGTGGCGACAGAATCGCCTACCTGAACAACAAAGCCCGAACTGCCGGACAAAGCCACGCCCTTCCAATTTTCAATTCGCTCTTTTAAAACTCTCGTTAAATCATCGTAGTTAGCCATTGCGGCCTCCTGTACTCTCTTTTAAAGTA
>NZ_BDHF01000270.1:0-1046 GCF_054786115.1 Treponema sp. R80B11-R83G3
CATTTGATTAGAAATGACACCGCAAAAATCTTTCGCCTGCTCCTCCGATAAGTTACCATTAATTATTTTTTCCAAATTCTCTTCGCTTTCCTGTTGCTCTTCAACTACAAAACCATTAGCGGGATCAAAAAAAGACCAAATATTCTTTATGTCCAGCACGGCGGAATCGCCATTAAGCCATTTTAAAAAAGTCTTAGAGCAAATGCCGCCATTAGACGCTATGTTATCTTCCTTAACATCAATTCCAAACCATTGCTTTAAAACATATTTACCCCACAAATATCCTGACGCGTACCGGAGCAGGCGGTACGCCGCCAAATTTTCTTCACGGTCTTTCCAGTTTTCCGTTGGCGTTGTTATCACGTTCAATAATTTTTTAATTTCTTCAGGAAACATTCCAACGATATCCGCGTCCGCTTTGCAATCCTTTAAAGATATATACGGCACAACCAAAGCTATGCCCGTTTTATGGTTTAAATAAAAACGTAAAGCCGCGATAGAAAGCGCGTCTTTTGTAGGCAGAAACGGTTGATATTTTCTGTTGTCGGAATCAAGACCCGGCAATAAGAAATAAAACGCTTCAACATCAATCTGCCGCATTTGTAAACTGGTAATGTTAAAATATCCCATTACCGCAGGATCGTTTAAGGGAGGCCGCAGATCGTCCTGCTCCAAATATCCCGGAATACGAATATTTGGCTCATCTTCCGATTCAATTTCCTTCCCTTGTATATTGCCAAGGAAACTTTTTAAAGATTCCATTGGAATGCGGAAAGCGGGAATATAACCCACATACGGCTCGCTGCAGGCATGAAGAGATTCAACGAAAAGACTGGATAACAGCGAGACCTTCTCTTTAGGATATAAAACATTCCTGCCGCCCCAATTAACCTTAAAAGGCTCTATGCCCGGGCATGAAGAAGATTCGTATACTGTGTAGATATTATTTTCCATGTCAATGCGTCCGCGATTAAGCCCAAGACGGTCATCGGCTACGGCAAACACCGCTACGGTAATGTTTTCTTCTTTTATGTTATAAGCAAATT
>NZ_BDHF01000271.1:0-1044 GCF_054786115.1 Treponema sp. R80B11-R83G3
ATTATGAGTAATTAAAAATAATTATGAGGAAAGTAGTTGACTTAATTCGTTATCTGATATAGACTTATGAGTAATAAAGCGTACTTGTGAGTAGGCATTAGAAAACTGTAACACTGTACCGGATAGTGTTACAAGCATTGGGGATCATGCTTTTTACATGTGTAGAAATCTTGCTAATTTAATAATACCCAATAGCGTTACCAGCATAGGAGTTGGAGCTTTTTCCAATTGCAGGGACAGCCTCGTCAGTATCACCGTACCCGATAGCGTTACTAATATAGGACATAGCGCTTTTTACTATTGTACGCAGCTTATCAATATCACAATACCTGATGGTGTTCCCTCTATTGGTGATAATACTTTTGACGGGTGTATGAGCCTTAAAAGTATAACTATAGGGAAGGGAGTTACTTCTATCGGGCGTAATGCTTTTTTAAATTGTAGTAACCTCATAAGTATAACATTTGATGGGGCAATCCCTGAATCTGGTCTTTCAGTTTATGCTTCATTCCCTGGCGACTTACGGGAAAAGTATTTAGCCGGAGGCATAGGAACATATAAAACGACAAATCCAGGGGATTATTCGGTGTGGATGAAACAATAGAAGGACAGCGCGATGTACCTGCCCCTCTTTGTGTCCTTCTCTTCCTTTGTGCTCTTAGTGTGAAATCTTTTAGATTAAAATTTTTCAAGAGACTATAATTTAAATGCCCCCAATAACCACAAAAAATACTCAAACCCGGTAACGGCGCTCATTAGCGGTATTATAGATAATTTTTAACCGCATACCCATTATGTGCAATTTTTGCGTACATTATATCTCATTTTCCCTTAAAATTATTTTCTTTAATAACAAATCTTCTAAATTTCTTCTTCCGTCTGTTACCAGCATTATATATACATAATTATTTTCAATTTTATATATTATCCGCCAATATTCAACTATTATTTCTCTATAAATTAAATATCCGTATTTTTCCAATTCCGGAACAATTCTATACCGTTCGGGAAACATATCCAATTTTTTAACATTCTTTTCTATAC
>NZ_BDHF01000272.1:0-1035 GCF_054786115.1 Treponema sp. R80B11-R83G3
CATGGGCTTGTTCGGGTATACACAAAACTGCCTGATACGAGATTTGACCGTGAATTACGATAACACCACTATCAGCCGCTCCGGTGAAACCGCCTTCGGCGGCATCGCGGGGCAAGCATCAGGGAGTACGCAATTCCTCAATGTATTGGTAACAGGAACAGCTTCCGTTACCGTAACAAGCGACAACAACTTATATGCGGGTGGCCTGGCGGGGCATATGGGAAATGGAACTCTTTCAGGTCCATCTGTTGGAACGGGAAGCGTAAAGAACGCATACAGCGGCCTTAACCTTACAGCAAAAAAAACAGGAACCGGGTCAGGTTTTGTCAGAGTAGGCGGTTTAACAGGGAGTAATACAAACAATAAAGCATGGCCTATACCACTAGGAGAAAATTATTCACTTTCCGCCTTAACCGCAACAGGGAACATCAACGTAACGAATGATGGAACAAGCGCCGCATGGACCGGCGGGTTAGTTGGTTATTTAAGTTCCACCACAGGGGGTTCCACCACTGCCCGTGTAAGCCTTGACGACTGCGTGTATGAACAGGGTACAATCAATGCTGCCTGTACAAGCAGCGGCAGTATCTATATGGCCGGCATAGCCGCGCAAGTAAGTAATTGGGGTGCTTTTATCAAATGCAATTCCCGCGCCGCTCGATTAGAAGCGAGTATTGGTACCGGGACGTCCTATTTTGGAGGCTTTGCAGGTTATCTCAGAACTACAGAAATAAAAGATTGTGGCAACTCAAGCCCGATTGGCATAAATTTTAATTCCGGCTCCAACATTACATATATAGGCGGTTTCGTGGGACAAATAGAGTATAGCACCAGCGCTCCAACAAAATTAGAAACCTGCTGGTCAATAGGAGACGTACAATCCTATAGCAGCGGGAACTATCTTTACACCGGCGGTTTAGTTGGCTATGCATTGGGTGGTGATAACACCACTAATGCTATCACCATAACGCAATGCTGGACCAATGGGAATGTTATCGCCACTCATAACGGCACAAACAGGGTTTATACCGGCGG